>DAOVHN010000791.1 GCA_030671915.1 Pseudomonadota bacterium | reverse complement strand
TGGGCTCGCGCGCGCAGATGTTCTGGCTTGAAGAAGACCTGCCGGCCAGCCTGGCGCCGGGCAAGCGCCCGCGCACCACGCTGACCCCGTCCTTCGTGCTGCGCGGCGGCAAGGCCTGGATGCCCTTCGGCACGCCCGGCGGCGACAGCCAGGATCAGTGGCAACTCATTTTCCTGCTGCGCCACCTGCATCACGGCCTGAATCTGCAGGAGGCGATCGACATCCCTTCCTTCCATACCGAACATTTCCCCAGCTCGTTCTACCCCCGCGCGGCGCGCCCGGGCGTGCTGGTCATGGAAGGACGCTGGAACGCCGACGTGGTGACCGAGCTGCGCCGCCGCGGCCACGCGGTCGAGGTCGGCCTCGACTGGTCCGAAGGCCGCCTCACCGCCGCCAAGAAGGAAGACGGGCTGCTGAAGGCCGCCGCCAACCCCCGCGGCATGCAGGGATATGCGGTGGGGCGCTGAAAGGACGGGTTTAGCGCACCGGGTGTTCCGGACCGCGTCCGCGGAACCGGTCGATGAAGGCGGCGGCCGACGCGGCCTCGAACGGCTTCAGGCGCAGCGTCCGGTTCCAGGCGGTCAGGACGAATGCCTCGCCGATCCCGGGGGCCCGGGTAAGGACGACGCCGCTCCACCGATCCCTGTACAGGCCGGCCCAGTCCTTGAGCATCGTGAGCGCTTCGGACGGCGGCGCATCGTAATAGATCACCACCATGCCGTGCTCGATGGAATGCACCAATTTCGTTGAGGGCTGAACCGTATCGTAGACGCCGGGATCGACCCATGTCTGATCGTGCGGGCCGGATGTCGGGAATTGGTCCGGATAGCGGGTGGACTGCCCCGGGGCGATATGCCCGCCACCGGCGTTACGCCCGGCCTCGACCCGCGCCAGTGCGCCCTCGCCGGACCGCGCAAGGTCGAAGAAGGCTGCTTCCACGTCCTTGTTCTGCTGCCATTGCCAGGCCAGCCATGTGGACAGGATCACGGCGCCACCAATCACCGTCAATTCCCAAGGTTTCAACTTATACCAGGACTGGCGTGGCGCCGCCCCGGCTTGCTTGCTCTTTTTCCTGCTCTTGGCCATCTTTCCCGTTTCCCTCCGTACCGCGGTTTTGTCCGCACCGCCATTAAGTCGAGAGTAATCCTTTCACGGACCGAAGGAAATAAAGTTTCCGTGGGGCGGTAAAGACACCCGTTAACGATACTCGGACACGATATGGTCAACTTCCGCCTGTATCGTGGGTTCATGGACCGCGATACCCCATACCGCATGTCACTGGTGCTGCTGGTTTCCGTGGCGATCGCCGCGGGGGTTTCGGCGCCGATGGCGGCCGAGGGCGGCGGCATTCTGCGGCTGGCGCGGGTGCTGCCGGACGAGCCCCTGTTCCAGTGCGTCGCGCCCACCGAATTCACTATTGCCGGGCTTAAACTCTATGACGGGATGGCGGCGTTGCAGCCGCTGGGCGCGCCGAATTCGCTGACCCGAGGGTTCGGCGAGGAC
>DAOVHN010000222.1 GCA_030671915.1 Pseudomonadota bacterium | reverse complement strand
GATGGTGGGCGACACTCCGGAGAATGTGGCGGCCACGCAGGAAATCCTGTCAGAACTCGCGGACCTGGGTGGTCTGGAACTGGATTGGGTCAAAGCCGGCGCCGACGGAATCGAGCTGGAAATTCATTTCAGCGACAAGCGGGAATTCATCATCAACGGGAACCAGTTAGCCGCCTGCTATGCCAGGACCGGGGACGCTTCGGATGGTAGGCTTAAAACTGTTGGTATCTATATCGGCATGACCGGGGAAGACGAATGGCGAACCGACTGCCTGACGCATGAACTGCTGCACGCGCTGGGCTGGCGCGGCCATACCCACCGTATCCGCTCGGCCATCAGCTATGCCCACGGGGAATCCGAGCTGACCAAATGGGACAGGCTGATGATGCGCGCGCTATACGACCCGCGGTTGCCGCCCGGAATTTCAAAGGCGGATGCAATTCCCGTCGTCCGTGCTATCTTCCGCGAAATGATTGAGGAATAATCGGACGTATCGGCAAGGGGCGGAAGTTATGGGTTGCATCCAGCGGAAACTGGCTATTTTAGCCCTAATGGCGCCGTTCCTCGCCGGCTGCGCGGACGACGCGCTGGGCCCCGAATACGGTGAGATCGACGAGGCGGAAAGCGGCCTTCAGTTTTACGCGCCGGGGCTGAACGGCGGTTACCGTAAATTCATTTATGGCCAGGACGAGAGATACGTCAAACGGACGGTCGGGTTGTACGGCCCGCCGCGGGGCGAATTTCCCCATGGCCAACTTATCCTTATCGAGATGCCGCCAAGACTGTATTTTCCGAACGTCACCCCGCCACAGGACTCAATCGACGACTGGGGGCAATTCAAAAACCGGGCAATAACCCACGGACCGGTGGGCGCGACTGTCAACAAGATTGGACGCATCGACTACGCGGCGTTCCTCGCCGATAGACTGTCCTGCATCGTCTTCCGGCAGACCTTCGGCACGTCCTACGGTTCCGGCGGCGGCGGCACAAGGTTGATCGGAGGTTACTACTGCAAGGGCGAAACCGCGATGATGACGAAAGGCGAGGCGGTGGCGATCGCCAAAGCCATCGGACATCGGAAATACGGTCCAATCGAGCCGCCGGAGGGGTGGCCCGGCGCCAAAGACCCCTTAAGCCAACGTAATCTCGTCGTCGTGTGGGATGGAGGCGATGGAACGAAGCGATTAAGCGGGACAGCAAATGTCGGTGAAAAAGACCAGCAGACCGAACTGCGAATTTACGTGGGAGCACGCGGTTCGTGCCACGGGGCGCTGGTACCGGACTCCGGTGCGGGCAGTGTCCAGGAAGGCACATGGGAACTGCAGTGTGGCGACGGCTCCAAGGCCTCGGGCCGATACAGGACAACCGGCGAATCGGCGGCGGGCTCCGGCAAGGACGGGAACGCCAACAAGGTATCCCTCACTATCGAGCCCTGAAGGCTATCCCTTCCCGCCCTTGCGCATCGCCTCCCAGTCTTCGTCGCTCATCATGTCGCCGATGAAGTTGAACTCGCCCGCGCCTTTCAGCCATTCGCCGCCGTCGATGGTGACCACCTCGCCGTTCATATAGCCGGAGAAATCGGACATCAGGTAGCTGGCCAAATTCGCCAGTTCGATATGTTCGCCCGCCCGGGCCAGCGGATTGCGCTTTTCGATCATGTCGGCCATTTCCGGCTTGGGTACCAGCCGCTCCCAGGCGCCCGGCGTGGGGAACGGACCCGGCGCGATGGCATTGAGGCGCACACCCCGCCCGCCCCATTCGACGGCCAGGCTGCGGGTCATTGCCAACACGCCGGCCTTGGCCATGGCCGACGGCACGACATAGGCCGAGCCGGTCCAGGCGTAGGTGGTGACGATCGACATCACGGTCGCCTTGCGCCCGGCCTCCAGCCAACGCCGGCCACAACCCAGCGTCACATAGGCCGTGCCATGCAACACAATGCCCAGCACCGCGTCCACCGCGCGCGGCGACAATGTCTCGGTGCGGGCGATGAAATTGCCGGCGGCGTTGTTGACCAGCCCGTCCAGCGGGCCGCCTTCCCAGATCGCGTCCAGCATCGCCTCGACCGCACCCGCGTCGCGTATGTCGCAGCCGTGGGTCTCGGCCCCGCCGAGTTCCCTCGCCGCCTCTTCCAGAACCTCGGTGCGCCGGCCGCAAATCACAAGTTCGGCGCCCAGTTCGCGGAAGCGCCGGCCCATCGACAGGCCCAGCCCGGTACCGCCGCCGGTAACCAGAATTCGCTTTCCTGCCAGAAGATCAGCCTGAAACATCGCCCGTCCTTTCCCTGCTATTCGATCGTCCACCAGTAGCTCTAGCAGGCTTTCGCCCCGCTGGCATCACCGGGCGAACAGGGTTAGACTGCCGCCGCGCGAAGGCAAAGAAAAAAGGATAATATCATGGCAGCCGATGGAGGGTTTCCCGACGGCGTCGCCTATGTGGACGGCGATTACCGGCCACTGTCGGAGGCGAAGATTTCGGTGCTGGACTGGGGCTTCCTGCGCTCCGACGCCACCTATGACGTGGTGCATGTCTGGCAGGGTAAATTCTTCCGGCTGGACCGGCATATCGATCGCTTCATGGCCTCGGTGGAAAAGCTGCGCATGACCCTGCCGGTGGACCGCGACGGCCTGGCGAGTATCTTGAACGAATGCGTGTCCCGGTCCGGCATGCGGGAAGCCTATGTGGAGATGATCCTGACCCGCGGTTATTCGCCGACCCTCAGCCGCGACCCGCGCGACGCGGTCAACAATTTCATCGCCTTCGCCATCCCCTTCGGCTGGATCATGAATACCGAACAGCGCGAGCGCGGCATCAATGTCGTGATCGCCGAAACCAGACGCATCCCGGTGGAATCCGTCGATCCCACGGTGAAAAATTATCACTGGTTGGACTTCGTTGCCGGCATGTTTGAGTCATACGATCGCGGCGGCGAGAACGTCGTGCTGACGGACCTGGCCGGCAACGTCACCGAGGGGCCCGGCTTTAACATCTTCGCGGTCAGGGGCGGGCGGGCGGCCACCGCCGAACGCGGCGTGCTGCAAGGCATTACCCGGCAAACCGCCATCCAGCTATGCGAAGAGCTGCAAATCCCGGTCGATATCGGAACTGTCACCGCGGATGCGCTTCGTGGCGCCGACGAAATCTTCGTGACCTCGACCGCTGGCGGCATCATGCCGGTGACCCACGTCGACGGCGAGGCCATCGGCGAGGGCAAACCCGGCCCGATCACCGGTCGGTTGACGGAGCTGTACTGGGCCAAACATGACGACCCGGCCTGGGTCACGCCGGTCGATTACGGCTGAGGACAAGAGCGCCGCTCATGCTGCAAACGGCCAGGAACTATCAAGATACCGTCGACAAATTCCGGTGGCGCATCCCCGCCTCCTACAATATCGGCGTCGATATCTGCGACCATCAGAACGCCAGCGCTACGGCGCTGATCTGCCCGCAACCCGGTGGCAGAGTCAGGACATACAGTTTCGGCGACCTGAAGCGCCAATCCAACAAGCTGGCCAATGTACTGGCCGCGCGCGGCATCAGGCCGGGCGACCGGGTCGGCATCCTGCTGCCCCAGGCGCCGGAGACGGCAATCGCCCATATCGCGGTCTACAAGAGCGGCATGATCGCGGTGCCGTTGTTCACCCTGTTCGGGGCGGACGCGCTGGAATACCGGCTACGGGCGGCCGGCGTGCGGGCGCTGATATCGGACGCCATCGGGCTGGCCAAGATCGCCGCGGTCCGCGGCAACCTGCCCGACCTGAAACTGGTCATATCGGTCGACGGGCCCGGCGACGGGGCGGAGGATTACCACCGGTTGCTGTCACGGTCCTATGACAGTTTCCAGCCCAAACTGACCCGCGCCGACGACCCCGCGCTGATTATCTTCACCTCCGGCACCACCGGCCCGCCCAAGGGTGCGCTGCATGCCCACCGGACCCTGCTGGGCCATCTGCCCGGCGTTGAGTTTCCACACGAGTTTTTCCCGAAGAAGGGCGACCTGTTCTGGACGCCGGCGGACTGGGCCTGGATCGGCGGGCTGATCGACGTGCTGCTGCCGTCGCTGCATCACGGGGTGCCGGTGCTGACCTGGCGGGCGCAGAAATTCGACCCGGAAGAAGCTTACCACCTGATGGCCAGGCACAAGGTGCGCAACAGCTTCATGCCGCCCACCGCGCTGAAACTGATGCGCCAGATCGGCCCACGCCCCTTCGCGGCGCGCGACTGCAAGCTGCGTTCCATCGGGTCTGGCGGCGAGACGCTGGGCGCGGAATTACTGGACTGGGGGCGCGAGACATTCGGGCTGACCATCAACGAATTTTACGGCCAGACCGAATGCAACCTGGTCGTCGGCAACTGCGCCGGCATCATGGATGTGCGCCACGGATCGATGGGCCGCGCCATCCCCGGCCACCGCGTCAGCATCGTCGACGACGAAGGCAACGAGCTGCTGGACGGCATAGAGGGCAATATCGCGGTGCGCCGGCCGGACCCGGTGATGTTCCTGGAATACTGGAACAATCCGGAGGCGACGCGGGACAAGTTCGCCGGCGACTGGCTGCTGACCGGCGACCGGGGCACCCGCGATGAGGACGGCTATTTCCACTATGTCGGGCGCGACGACGACGTCATCACCACGGCCGGCTATCGCGTCGGCCCCGGTGAGATCGAGGACTGTCTGGCCCGCCACATGGCGGTGGCAATGGCCGCCGTCATCGGCGTGCCCGACCCGGTCCGCACCCAGTCAATCAAGGCCTTCGTGATGCTGCGACCGGGCTTCGAAGGCACACCGGCGCTAGCGCGGGAGATCCAGGACCACGTAAAAACCCGCCTCGCCGCCCACGAATACCCCCGCGAGGTCGAGTTCGTAAGCTCGCTCCCCATGACCACCACCGGCAAAATCATGCGCGGGGAGCTAAGGACGCGCGAGGCGGAGCGGCGGGGGGAGGATTAACCAACCACGGAAGCGTAGAGACACCCTTATCTATGCGACCACTCAACGGACTGTGCCGCTTGCGGCTACCCGATTGTTTAACCGCAAAGGACACAGAGGGCCGCAGAGAAGGCGCAGAGAAAAATATTGTTGAGCCTCTATATTTGTATGATTCTACTGCATCGCAACGAAATGCAGGCAGGGAAAACAAGAACTCTGCGTCTTCTCTGCGGCCCTCTG
>DAOVHN010000175.1 GCA_030671915.1 Pseudomonadota bacterium | reverse complement strand
GGCTGATTCTGCAGCATGGCGAACCGCGTGCTTCGCATGATCACCTCGGAGAGCTGATTGACGTGGCCGGTCGCCTCCTGGAGAAGTTCCTGCCGGCTGTGCCGCACCACGAGCACGGTAAACAGAAGCATCGCCACCGTCAGGGTGATCGCCAGGAAAAAGCCGAACTTGAGCTTAAGAGATACCGGGCGCATTCCCTCCTGTACCTTTCTTCAGGTTCCGGAAGCGAGAAGAATTTCGTTTCGTGTCGGGCAATGCCGTGACACGGGCGGTCGCGAGACGAAAATTACCCGAGACTCTGTGTAAAATAGCAGTCTATCAGCATGGCGGCGGCGAGGAATTGATCCGAATCAATCAGTGTGGGGCCGTTTGCTTCGTCGCGCCCTTCGCCAATGGCACGCTGGCGCTGAAAGATGCGTGGCGCGCGCACCAGGCGGCTTGAGGTTAATCAGGAAGCCGACGCCTCGGATCACCAGCCGTTGCTTCTGGAATTGCGATAAAACATCCGGCCTGACAGTATGGCTATTTGGCTGGACACAGCCCTCTTGTTGTATGTATACGAATATTAGCGTCGCATCCGATGCGGCGCGGATACAGCCTGGAGCATGGGCCATGGGCAACGACGCAAAGTCTTCCACCAAACGCAGAAGCCGGCGGGACCGGCTGGCGGCAAAGAGCGGCGAGACGGTCGCGCCAGAAGCCGCCTCCACGGATTTCGACGTAGCCATGCCGAAGCCGCTGCCCGCCGGCGGGTCGGCGGCAAGGCCATCATTCGCCTATCTGGACGATGCGCGGGTCGATGAATTCGTCGAGCGCAGCTACCTCATTCTCGAAGAGCACGGCATCCATGTCAGCCATGCGGCCGCGGCTGCAAAGCTGAGCGAGGCGGGCTGCAAGGTGGATGTGGACGGCAGGCTGGTACGCATCCCGCGCGCCCTGGCCGAGGAGGCGCTGGCGGCGACGCCGCGCGCGGTGACGCTCTGCAGCAAGTCCGGGCGGCACGATCTGGAAATCCCGCGCCCCGACAACACATTCCACATGCGTACCGGCACCGGCGCGCACGGCTTCAACGAGCCGGCCGGCAAATGGCGCAAGCTGGTGATGGACGATGTGAAAGCCATCGCGGCGATCGGCGACGGGCTGCCGGAAGTCGGCTTCATCGCCCATCCCTTCGTCAACGGCGTGCCCGAACGCACCTCGGATATCCACGGCCTCGCCACCATGTTGGCGAACTCGGAAAAGCATAACTGGATTCAGCCCTACGACGTGCTGAACGCCCGCTTCCTGCTGGAGATGGCGGCGGTCGCGGCGGGCGGCGAGGAGAACCTGCGCGCCCGCCCCATCGTAAGCTGTATCGCCTGTTCCTTTTCGCCCTTCGAGTTCAAGGAAATGGACATCGAGGCGATCATCCAGTGCGGCCGCTACGGCGTGCCGATCCATGCCTGCAGCCTGCCGACCGCCGGCGGCACCGCGCCGGTCACCATGCCGGGCACGGTGCTGATGGCGGCGGCCGAGATCCTGGCGCTGGTGACGCTGACCCATATCCTGGCCCCCGGCACGCCGCTGATCGCAACGCCGCTGATCTTCGCGCTGGACATGCGCACCGGGCGGTCGCTGCAGGCCAGCGTCGAGGCGCTGTCGGGCGCGGCCATGGCGGTACAGGTCTGCAAACGCGGCTTCGGCCTGATGACGCACACTTACGGGTCGGGCTCGGACACGCCCGACCTCGGCGGCCAGTCGATGGCGGAACGGGCGCTGGTCAACTTCATCGTGGGGCAGTCGGGGGCGGATATCCTGGGCGGTGTCGGCCAACTCGAATGCGCCACCGTGTTCAGCCCCATCCAGGCGATCCTCGACAGCGAGCTGGGCTCCATGCAGCGGGCCTGGATGCGCACGCCGGAGATCGACGACGAAACCCTGGCCTGGGATCTGATGATGGACGTGCCGCAGGGCGGCCATTTCCTGGCCAACGAGCATACGCTGAAACATTGCCGCGACGTGTTCGAGCCCAGCGCCTTCCTGAAGCTGGCGCGCGATCCTTACGAAGCGGCCGGCCGGCGCAGCGAGATCGACAATGCGCGCGCGATCTATGACCGGCTGATGAAGCGGGAGGTGCCGCCCGGCCTTCCCGGCGAGGATGCGGTTGCGGAGATAAACCGGATCGTGGTTGCAGCCGACAAGGCGATACTGGATTGAGGAGAGTACGGGAATGACAGGCTCGCTGGACGAACGGCTGGACGCCATATTCGAAGCGGTCCTCGATTACGAGGACGAAAAGACCGAACGGCTGGTCCGTGAAGAGTTGGCCCATGGCACGGACCTGCAGGTCATCCTGAACGACGCGCTGATCTCGGCGATGGACGAAGTCGGCGATTTATTCAGCGAGGGCGCGCTGTTCGTGCCGGAAATGCTGATGGCGGCCAGGGCGATGAAGGCGGGGCTGGAGGTGCTGCGGCCGCTGCTGGCCGATACAGACAGCAAACCCGTCGGCACGATCGTGCTGGGCACGGTGCATCGCGACCTGCACGATATCGGCAAGAATCTGGTCGGCATGATGCTGGAGGGTGCGGGTTTCACGGTCGTCAATCTCGGCGTCGACGTGCCGCCGGAGAATTTTCTCGAGGCCGTGCATGAGCATCACCCGGATGTCATCGGCATGTCGGCGCTGCTGACCACGACGATGCCGAATATGGGCAAGACCATCCAGCTGCTGCGCAAGGAGGGCTGGAACGGCCATATCATGATCGGCGGCGCGCCGGTCAACCAGGAATTCGCCGACGCCATCGGCGCCGACGGCTTCGCCGCCGACGCGCCGGGCGCGGTGGAACTGGCGCGGCGCATGATCGGGGCGGCATAGCGGGAAAGCCGGTGCCTTCCCCTACCCCCGCAGCTTCGCGTTTTCCGGGTCGTAGGGGCTTTCCGCGACCACCGCGGCCTTCAGCATGGTCCCCAGCACGTCGATCTCGATCTCGGTGCCGACTGCCGCATGCTCCGGGCGCAGGAAGCCGATGGCGAGGCTCTTGCCCAGGCGCCAGCCATAGCCGCCGGCGGTCGCGCGGCCGACCATTTCGCCGCCGATGAACAGCGGTTCGTTGCCCAGCGCGTCGGCGTCGGTGACGCCGTGGACTTCCAGTGTGACGAACTGGTTGGCGAAGCCCTTCTCGCGCCATTTCACCAGCGCGTCGCGGCCGGTGAACTCACCCTTGTTCGGGTGCACGAAGCGGTCCAGCCCCGATTCGAACGCCGCATATTCGATCGACATCTCGGTGCCGACCAACCGGTAGGATTTCTCCAACCGCATCGAGTTCATCGCCCGGATGCCGAAGGGTTTCAGGCCCAGATCCTCGCCGGCCGCGAACAGCGCATCGAAGATATGATTTTGCATTTCGATCGGGTGATGGATTTCCCAGCCCAGCTCGCCGACGAAATTAACGCGAACAAGCCGGCAGTGGGCCACGCCCACATCGCTGAACTGGCTGGTCAACCAGGGGAAGGCCTCGTTGGACAAATCGCAGTCGGTGACCCGGCTCATCAATTCGCGCGATTTCGGCCCGGCCACCACCAGCACGCCATGTTGCGTGGTGATCTTGTCGAGCCGCACCGAGCCGTCGTCGGGCGCCTGCTTGACCAGGTAATCCCAGTCGAAGCGTTCCAGCGCCCCTGCTGAGACCAGATAGAATTCGTCCGGCCCGTCGCGCGTAATCGTGAATTCCGTGCGCACGCCGCCCTCTATGTTCAGCGCATGGCACAGCCCGACCCGGCCGATCTTCTTCGGCAGGCGGTTGGCCACCAGGTTGTCCAGCCACGCCTCGGCGCCGGGGCCGGAAACGCGGAACTTGGCGAAGGCCGACATGTCCAGCACGCCGACATTCTCCATCACGTTCTTGCATTCGTTGCCGACATGCTCGAAATAATTCGTGCGCCGGAACGACCAGACATCCCTGGGCTCCACGCCCTCCGGCGCGAACCAGTTGGGCCGCTCCCAGCCGAAGACATGGCCAAACACCGCGCCCTTTTCCTTCATCCGGTCGTAGCAGGGCATCGTGCGCAGCGGGCGGCAGGCCGGCCTCTCCTCGTCATGGAAATGGGTGGTGAAGACGTTCGCGTAGGCTTCCTCGTTCTTGGTCTTGAGGTATGCCCGCGAGGCATGCTCGCCGAAACGCCGCGGGTCGACGCCCAGCATGTCGACGGTCGGCCGGCCCTCGACGATCCACTCGGCGAGCTGCCATCCCGCCCCGCCGGCCGCGGTGATGCCGAAGCTGTGGCCCTCGCTGAGCCAGAAATTCTTCAACCCCGGCGCCGGGCCGACAATCGGGTTGCCGTCCGGCGTATAGGCGATGGGGCCGTTTATCACATCCTTGATGCCGACCTCCGCGAAGATCGGGATGCGGTTGATCGCGGCCTCGATATGCGGCTCCAGCCGGTCCAGGTCGGCGGGGAACAGGTCCTTCTCGAAGCCCGGCGTCACGCCGTCCAGGAACACGGCCGGCGCGCCGACCTCGTAGGGGCCCAGGATCAGGCCCTGGCGCTCTTCGCGCAGATAGTAGGAGGCGTCGGATTCGCGGAACACCGGCATTTCCGGCAGGCCCTTGGCCTTGCGCTCCTGCAGCAGGGGATGCGCCTCGGTGACGATATACTGGTGCTGAACCGGGACGACGGGGATATCCAACCCGACCATGCGGCCGGTCTGGCGCGCATAGTTGCCGGTGGCGCTGACCACATGCTCGCAGCGGATGTCGCCCTTTTCGGTCCTGACCAGCCACTCGCCGCCCGATGTGCGCTCGATTGCGATCACCGGCGTCTGCTGGTGGATCGTCGCGCCCATGTCGCGCGCGCCCTTGGCCATCGCCATGGTGACGTCCGCCGACTGGATATAGCCGTCTTCCGTGTGCAGGATGCCGCCAACCAGCCCCTCCACGTTCGCAAACGGCACCATTTCCTTGATTTCTTCAGGCGTCTTGAACTCGACATGCACGCCGATGGTCGCCGCGGTGCCGGCGTAGTGGTGGTATTCGTCCATGCGGTCCTGGTTGGTGGCGAGGCGCAGATTGCCGACCTTGGCGAGGCCCACCGACTGGCCGGTCTCCGCTTCCAGCCCCCCATACAGCTTCACCGAATATTTGTGCAGCTGGCCGACGGAATAGGACATGTTGAACAGCGGCAGCAGCCCCGCCGCATGCCAGGTCGACCCGGCGGTAAGCTCGGTGCGCTCCAGCAGCACGCAATCCGTCCAGCCCTTCTTCGCCAGGTGATAGAGCATGGAAGCGCCGACAACCCCGCCCCCGATCACCACAACGCGCGCAGTATCCTTCATGGCCTATGCCTCCCGATGCATGAACGCACGCCCAGCGCCCCGTATCGGGGGCCCGTGCGTTGTCCGAAAATCCAAGGGTAATCCACACCACCGGAGGGGATTCACGGCTAACGGCGGTGCGACGCGTGCTGTCGGGATTGCGGCGTGGGGGCGAGTGCCACTACTTATGCTAGGATGGTGGTGGCATTTACTACCTGAGACATCACATCTAGGTGGGAGAAATATTTTACAAACGGCGACCCCCAATAATGAACAACTGTTTGGACGCCAATACACTAGTCGACTGGCTGGTATCTGCCCCCTTTCACCTGTGCGAGGAGTTGGCCCGGCCCGCGGAATTGTGTTAACAGGGGGCATAACTATTTGAACGCCGATGAACGGCGTCGGGGTATCTGGCGGGCCATGCGGGGGAAACCGCGCGGGGTGGCCCATGGCGACGATGGTCTGGAAGGACGAGTACAGCGTCGGCAACGATCTGCTGGACGAACAGCACAAGCAGTTGATCGAAACGGTCAACGAGCTCAACGGCGGCGCCGCCCTGGGTGAGGTTCTG
>DAOVHN010000567.1 GCA_030671915.1 Pseudomonadota bacterium | reverse complement strand
GAGCGCCACCTTCAGCGCCGGGTCGTCCAGCTTGGGGTCGTGGGTCAGGGTGACCACGGCGGTACGCTTGTCGATATCCAGCGCCTCCAGCGCATCGTCGGGCCATTCGCTGTTCAGCGTGACCTTGGGGAAACGCGCCTCGGTGGCGAAGGCGCCGCGCGGGTCGACGACGATCACCTCATAGCCCGCAAGCGCCGCCATGGCTGAGAAGACCTGCCCGATATGGACCGCGCCGACGATGATCAGGCGGGGCGGCGGGTTGAAGATTTGAATGAAATAACGGGTTCCCCGCAGATCTGCGGTCATGCCCTTGTCGGCCGCCAGTGCGTCCTCGACGAAACGCGTCAGGGCCGGGCCCAGGTCGATATCGCCGGAAGCCTCGCCATCGACGATCAAGGTCTGCGCACCGCTTTCCAGATCCGTGACCAGGGCCGTGCCGGCCTTGGCCGCGCGCGCCTTCAGCAAGGCGTTCAGGGTAGCGGCCTTCATTCCAGCCGCTCCACGAAGACATGGACGATACCGCCGCAGGCCAGGCCGACATCCCAGGCCTGTTCGTTGCTGACGTTGAATTCCAGCAGGCGCGGCTTGCCGTCTTCCATGGCCTCCATGGCCTCGCGGATCACGGCGCCCTCGATGCAGCCGCCCGAGACCGACCCCACCATGTCGCCGCCATCCACCACCGCCAATTGGCTGCCGACGGGGCGTGGCGATGAGCCCCAGGTCCGTACCACGGTGGCCAGCGCCACTTTGCGGTTCTCGCCCCGCCAAGCCGCGGCCTGCTCGAGAATATCGTCATGGTCATCGAGGCGTGAATCGCTCATGCCGCCATCTCCCGCCATTTCGCCATGCTCTCCATGCGGCGTCCGCCCGGTTGGCCCAGTACTTCGGTCAGGGTTTTCAGGCTGTCCAGGTTATGGACCGGGCGGAATTCGTCGACATGCGGCATGATCGCGCGCACACCCAGTGATCTGGGTTCGAAGGCGTCGTAGCGCAACAGGGGATTCAGCCATATCAACCGGCGGCAGGACTTGTGCAGCCGCTGCATCTCCGCGCCCAGCCCGGCGCCTGCCTCGCGGTCCAGCCCGTCGGAAATAAACAACACCACCGCCCCCTGGCCCAGAACCCGGCGCGACCAGTCGCGGTTGAAGACATGCAGGCACTGGCCGATACGGGTGCCGCCGGCCCAGTCCCGGACGGCGCCGGAAACACGGTCCAATGCCAGATCGACATCGCGATGGCGCAGATAGCGCGTGATATTGGTCAGCCGCGTGCCGAACAGGAAAGTATGGACGCGGTCGCGGTCGTTGGTAATCGCATGCATGAAATGCAGGAACATGCGCGAATAGACTTCCATCGACCCGGAAATGTCGCACAGGATGACCAGCGGCGGATGGCGGCGCTGGCGCTTGCGCGTGCGCAAGGGGATGATGTCGCCGCCGCCGCGCATGGCGGCGCGCAGGCTGGCCCGCATGTCGGCGCGTGCGCCCGCCGGGTCGGGCCGCCAGCGGCGGGTGGGCACGTCCATGATGGGCAGGCGCATGCGGGCGATGCTCTCTCGCGCCTCGCGCATCTCGGCCGCCGACATTTTCTCGAAATCCTTGTCGCGCTGAACTTCGTCGCGGCTCCAGGTCAGGCTGGCGTCGAACTCGGTACTTTCCTCGCCAACGCCTTGAGATGCGGCGGAGTCCGCCATTGCTTCGGCGACGCGGCGTGAGATTTGGTCCCTGTCGGGCGGTTGTTCTTGCCCGGGGAGCGCGACCGTCAGGCCCGCCATGCGTTCCAGCAGCTTCGGATTGCGCCAGAATATGTGGAACGCCTGGTCGAACAGTTCCCGCTGGTCCCGGCGGTTCACGAAGACCGCATGCAGCGCCCAGTAAAAATCCTCCCGCCTCCCCAGGCCGACGGCCTCGACCGCGGCCACGGCCTCCAGCATCCGGCCCGGGCCGACGGGCAACCCCGCCCGGCGGAGCACCCGCGCGAAACGCATGAGATTACCGGCAATCCGGCCCTGCTCGCCATTGCCATTCATCACGCGGCCCCGGCCAGTTCGGATTTCACCTGCGTGAGAATGCGATTGGCCTCGCTGCCCTGGATGCGGGCGATGTCGTCCTGGTATTTCAGCAGTACGCCAAGCGTATCGTCGATGGCGCCGGGCGCCAGATCGGTCTGGTCCAGTTGCACCAGGGCTTCGGCCCAGTCGATGGTCTCGGCCACGCCGGGCAGTTTGAACAGGTCCATCTCGCGCAGCGCCTGGACGAAACCGACGATTTCCGCCGACAGCCTGTCGCCGGCCCCCGGCGCCCGGACGCGCAGGATTTCCAGCTCGCGTTCAGCCGTCGGGTAATCGACCCAGTAATAGAAACAGCGCCTTTTCAGCGCGTCGTGTATTTCACGCGTGCGGTTGGAGGTGACGACCACGATGGGGCGTTC
>DAOVHN010000073.1 GCA_030671915.1 Pseudomonadota bacterium | reverse complement strand
CGCTGGGCGACCTGATCCGCGCCGGGCTTGAGGAGCTGTCGCAATGACCGGCGAGGTAGAACGGCTGGTCGCGCCGGAACTGGATGGTGGTGACGGCGCGGAGGTGTCGCTGCGGCCGCAGACCCTGGACGACTTCATCGGCCAGCAGGGAGTGCGCGAGAATCTGGCGGTGTTCATCAAGGCGGCGCGCGGGCGCGGCGAGGCGCTGGACCATGTGCTGTTTCATGGGCCCCCGGGGCTGGGCAAGACCACGCTGGCGCAGATCGTCGCGCGCGAGTTGGGAGTCGGCTTCCGCGCGACTTCGGGGCCGGTGCTGGCCAAGGCCGGCGACCTGGCCGCTATCCTGACCAACCTGCAGCCACACGACGTGCTGTTCATCGACGAGATTCACCGGCTGAACCCGGCG
Organism: Pseudomonadota bacterium; assembly: GCA_030671915.1. Taxonomy (GTDB): domain Bacteria; phylum Pseudomonadota; class Alphaproteobacteria; order UBA8366; family JADFVY01; genus JADFVY01. The sequence goes on along the minus strand of DAOVHN010000073.1, from coordinate 8,096 downwards.
GTCGAGGAGATCCTCTATCCGGCAATGGAGGATTACCAGCTCGACCTTATTATAGGGGAGGGGCCGGCGGCGCGCTCGATCCGCATCGATCTGCCTCCCTTCACGATGGTCGCTGCGACCACGCGGTCCGGCCTCATCACCCGGCCGCTGCGCGAACGCTTCGGCATTCCGCTGCGCATGGAGTTCTATACCGAGGACGAACTGACCGTCATCGTCGAGCGTAGCGCCCGCCTGTTGGACGCACCGATCACGCCCGAGGGTGGCCGAGAGGTGGCGCGCCGCAGTCGCGGAACGCCGCGCGTGGCCGGGCGCCTGCTGCGCCGGGTGCGCGATTTCGCGACGATTGACGGGTTGCGCGAAATCGACGCCGCGGCTGCCGACCGGGCGCTAGGCAAGCTGGACGTGGACAAGCGCGGCCTGGACAGCATGGACCGACGCTATCTTTCCTGCATCGCCGACAATTACGGCGGCGGGCCGGTCGGCGTCGAGACGCTGGGCGCCGCGCTGTCGGAACAGCGCGACGTGCTGGAGGAAGTGATCGAGCCCTACCTGGTGCAACAGGGGCTGCTGCAGCGCACGCCGCGCGGCCGGGCGCTGACCGTTCAGGGCTGGGGCTATCTGGGTCATACACCGCCGGCGTCAACCACCGCGCAAATGGACCTGCTGGGCGAGGGCGACGCGGAGGACGGCGATGGTTGAAGCGCCCGCGGCCGCGACCCACATAACGCCCATCCGGGTCTACTACGAGGATACGGACGCGGCCGGCATAGTCTATTACGCGAACTATCTGAATTTCGCCGAGCGCGCGCGTACCGAGATGATGCGCGATCTTGCCGATGGGCTCTATGCCCGCATGCTGGCCGATGGCATGGCCTTTGTCGTACGGCGCTGTACCGTGGATTACGCCGGGGCGGCGAAGCTCGACGATCTTGTCGAGGTTCATTCGCGAGTGCTCAATGTCGGCGGCGCCTCTCTGTCGGCGGAACAGACCGTCTGGCGCGACGGCGAACGGCTGGTCGCCATGGAGGTCAAGCTGGGCTGTATCGGTTCGGACGGACGGCCGGCCCGGATTCCGGCGGACCTACGCGCCGCGATCGAAAAACATGCGTGAATGAGGGAAGCCTTAACCGCTTGGCAACCATAAATAACGTACTCGTAACCGGCCCGTGCAAACCTTGCCTGCAAACATGAAACCCCGTTTAAACAACGTGAACTGAATAATGGAAACCGAAGTCGTCAATTCCCTCGCTCTGGGTGGCTCAACCGAAGCCATCGATCTTTCGATCTGGGGCCTGTTCTGGTCGGCCCACTGGATCGTCAAGTTTGTCATCATCATCCTGGTGGCGGCGTCCATATGGTGCTGGACCATTATCTTTTTCAAACTCGGCATGCTGCGCCGACTGCGCGGTCGCGCAGCAAGGTTCGAGGATTCCTTCTGGTCCGGTGGGTCGCTCGACGATCTCTACGACAAGATTGGCCAGCGGCCGCTGGATCCGATGGCCGCGGTCTTTTCCGCCGCCATGCGCGAATGGCGGCGCTCGCTCAGCCGCCGGCGCACCGGCAGCCCGATGACGGGCAGCGTGCAGGACCGCATCGACCGTGTGATGCATGTGACGGTGGGGCGCGAGATGGAGCGGCTGGAAAGCCATCTTAGCTTCCTGGCCTCGGTCGGCTCGACGGCGCCCTTCATCGGGCTGTTCGGCACGGTCTGGGGCATCATGAACAGCTTCCAGTCGATTGCTGCGTCCAAGCAGACGACGCTGGCCGTTGTCGCGCCTGGCATCGCCGAGGCCCTGTTCGCAACCGCGCTGGGGCTGGTGGCGGCGATTCCGGCCGTGGTGGCCTACAACAAGATTTCCAATGAGCTGAACCGCTATGCGGGCAGGCTGGAAGCCTTCTCCGGCGAATTCAGCTCGATCCTGTCGCGTCAGATCGAGGAGACCGTCTGAGCCATGGCGATGAATCTCGGAAACGGAGGTGGGTCGGGGATACGCGGTATGCGCCACCGCCCGATGTCGGAAATCAACGTGACGCCTTTCGTCGACGTCATGCTGGTGCTGCTGGTAGTGTTCATGGTGACGGCGCCGCTGCTTACGGTGGGCGTCCCGGTGGATCTGCCGAAAGCCAAGATGGACGTGATCTCCACGCCGGAAGAACCCATCGTTATCAGCATCGACGTCAAGAACCGGATCTACATCCAGGAAACCGAGGTGCCGCTGGAAAATCTGGCGGCGCGGCTGGCGGCGATTACTGGCGCCAACCCCGAAACCCGAATCTTCGTGCGCGGCGACAGGGCCATCGCATATGGCCGGGTCATGGAGGTCATGGGGAGCGTCAGAGAAGCCGGCTTCAAGAAGGTCTCGCTGCTGGCCAATCTGCCGGATGCAAAGAAGAACAAGTGACGGGCCGATAAACCCATGCGCAAGGCGTTCATCTTTTCGGTCGTTTTCCACCTCGGCGTCGTCGTACTGGCGCTGGTCGGCATCCCGGCGGGGAAGCCCCTGCCGGTGGAGGTCGTCGAGACCATGGACGTCGACATCGCCGAGCTGACGGTGACGACCAGGAGCCAGAAGCCGCCGCGCGAGGAAGAACCCGAACCGAAGGAAGAGGAGCCGCCCAAACCGCCGCCGGCACCGAAGCCGCGGCCTGCGCCCCCGCCCGAACCCGAACCCGAGCCTGAGCCTGAGCCCGAGCCCGAGCCGGAAGAGGCCGAGGCCCCGCCGGAGCCCGAGCCCGCGCCACCGGAGCCACCGGAGGAGAAGCAGGTCGCCATCGTCACGCCGGTCGCGAAGCCACGCCCGAAGAATATCAAGAAGAAAGACGATTTCGCCGACATGCTGAATACGCTGGCGCTGGACGACGACAAGCCGGTCGATGCGCCCGACAAAGAATCGAAGGAAAAGGATTTCTTCGACGAATTGAATCTGGATGAAGTTGAGACCGACGACAAACCGAAGCCCCGCGAAAAGACACAGATCGCCTCAGTGATCGGAACCAGGCTGACCGTCAGCGAGAGAGATGCTCTACGCCGCCAGATAGAGAAATGCTGGAATGTGCCGATCGGCGCGCGCAATCCGGAGGAATTGATCGTTGAGATCAAGATTCGGGTTAATCGCGACCGTAGGGTGAGGGATGCGGTTATAGTGGATTCTGCCCGTGCGTCCGCCGACAAGTTTTTCCGGACAATGGCGGAAAGCGCGCGGCGGGCGGTCAAGAACCCAAAATGCAGCCCATTGAAACTTCCGCCGGATAAATATGATGAGTGGAAGGAAATAACGATGACTTTCGATCCGAGCAACATGGTGGGACGGTAAGGAACATGGGTATCGACAGGATGAAAACCGGTTTTTCGGCTATGGCTTCGCTTCGCTTTATATTCATGACGGCGCTGATCCTGGCTGCTTCCGCCGTGGCGGCCCGCGCGGAACTTCGCATAGATATAACACGCGGCAATATCGACCCGATGCCGGTCGCCATTACCGACTTCTACAGCGCTGATACTCGAACCGCGGCCATCGGGCGGGAGCTTTCAGAGGTTATTGCGGCCGATCTTGAGCGATCCGGCCTGTTCGCGCCGATCGATCAGCGCGCCTTTATCCAGTCGAACGAATCGCTGCTGGTGCGACCGCGTTTTTCCGACTGGCGGGTGATCAACAGCCAGGCGCTGGTCAGCGGCAGCGTAAGCTATGAACAGGACGGGCGGCTGAAGTTCGAATTCCGACTGTGGGACGTGTTCGCCGAAACCCAGATGACCGGCTTCGCCTACCGCACGCCGCGCAACAACTGGCGCCGCGTCGCCCATATCATCGCCGACGCAATCTACAAGCGGATCACCGGCGAAGAGGGCTATTTCGACAGCCGCATCGTCTACGTCGCGGAAACCGGCCCGCATACCATGCGCATCAAGCGGCTGGCGATCATGGACCAGGACGGGGCCAACCATAAATACCTGACCGATGGCAGCGCGCTGGTGCTGACCCCGCGCTTCTCGCCGACGCGCCAGGAAATCACCTATCTGTCCTATTTCAACGACACGCCCAGGGTCTATCTGTTCGACATCAATACCGGCCGGCAGGAAATGCTGGGCGCCTTCAAGGGCATGACCTTCGCGCCGCGCTTCTCGCCCGACGGCAACTCGGTGATCATGTCATACGCGAAGGATGGTATCTCCAATATCTGGAGCATGGATTTGCGCACCCGCCGGGCGCGGCAGATCACCAATCATCCGGCGATCGATACCTCGCCGTCCTTCGCGCCAGACGGCCGGCAGATCACCTTCAACTCCGACCGCGGCGGCACCCAGCAGCTTTATGTCATGGATGCCGACGGCGGCAATGTACGCCGCATCAGTTTCGGCCAGGGCCGTTACGCGACACCGGTATGGTCGCCGCGCGGCGACCTGATCGCCTTCACCAAGTTCTATGGCGGGCGGTTCTTTACCGGAGTCATGCGACCGGACGGCACGGGCGAGCGCCTGTTGACCGAAAGCTTCCTCGACGAAGCGCCGACCTGGTCGCCAAACGGCCGCGTTCTGATTTTCTTTCGCCAGACCCGGACCACCTCCAGCGGCGCCGGCGGCGTGACCAAAGTCTACTCCGTCGACTTGACGGGCTATAATCTCAGGCAAGTCAAAACACCGACCGATGCGTCCGATACGGCATGGTCACCCCTAAATCGTTAACGGTCCTTTAATGAATTTTAACAGAGCCTTAAAAAAACCCCGAGTTTGCCCAAAAAAATGCAGGATTCGCTCAGGTAAACGGTTGTATTCGGCGAATTAGCATGGTTATATGTCGCACCGTATCGTTTGGGGTACGATCCTGATTATTTCCTTTTGACCTCTAAGGGGGGTTATAGATGCGCATGAAACTTCTTGGCCTGATGGCCGCTCTGTTGCTCGTCGCTGGCTGTGAAACGCCCGCGGACGAAGGTGCCACCACCGAACCTAGCGGTGCCGAAATTTCGGACGCTCCGCCTCCGCCGCCGCCTGCGGCGACAGCTCCGGACGTAATGGATCCGCAGGAATATCTGGTGGTCAATGTCGGCGACCGTATCTTCTTCGATTTCGACAAGTCGGACCTGCGTCCCGACGCGATCGACCAGTTGAATCGCCAGGCCGACTTCCTGAAGGCCAATGGCGCCCTCACGGTCGTGATCGAGGGCCATTGCGACGAGCGTGGCACCCGCGAGTACAACCTTGCACTGGGTGATCGCCGCGCCAGCTCCGCGGCACAGTATCTGGAGAGCATGGGCGTCGGTGGTGGTCGTGTGGAAACCATCAGTTACGGCAAGGAGCGCCCGGCCGTTCTCGGTTCGAACGAGGATGCATGGGGCCAGAATCGCCGTGCGGTTATGGTTGTCAAGGCCGGCATGCTGTCCTGATTTGACTGCAGCGTTTTAACGAGCGGCTCCGGCTTCTGGCCGGGGCCGCTTGTTGCGTTTGGGGCAGGGCTACGCCATATTCTTGCCAAATAGCGGACCTAGATTCACTTTGATGCGAAAACGAATCGGACATTTTGGGATAAAAACGGGGCACAGCATGTTGCGACTGGCCGTCGCGGCCATGTTGGGTCTATCGATCCTGCTGACCGCGCAACCGGCAGCGGCCCAGGACTCGGGCAATCTGGCGCGCCAGGTCGAGCGGCTGCGGCGGGAACTGGCCGATCTTCAACGGCATGTCTACAAGGGCGGCCAGCCGCCCGTTGCGACCACCACCACGCCCACGGATGGCGGCCAGCCGCTATCGCCCGGGGTGGGCGCGCGGATGCAGGTGCAAATCACGCAAATGCAGGATCAGGTACGCACGATGAACGGCCGTGTGGAGGAGATTCAGCACCGTATTGCATTGCTTGAACAGCGCCTGGACCGGATGTCGGAAGATCTGGAGATCCGCCTGCTGGCCATCGAGGATGCACTGGCAAGGGGGGTGCCCGCGGCCGCCGCGACGCCGCCCGGCGAGCCGGCGACCGAAAGTGGCGGCGGGGAAGTAGCGATTGCTCCCGGCGTCCCGACGGAACTGCCGGAGGGGACGCCCCGCGAACAATACGATTTCGCGTATAGTCTGCTGAAAAAGCATCAGTGGATTGAAGGCCGCGCCGCGCTGCAGGCGTTTCTCGAGAAAAATCCTAACGACGACCTGTCCGACAACGCCTCCTACTGGCTAGGCGAGACCTATTACATCAACAAGCAATACAAGGATGCCGCCAAGGCGTTCCTCGATGGATACAGGAATTACCCGAAGGCGGACAAGGCGCCGGACAACCTGCTGAAGCTGGGCAAGTCGCTGGCCGCGCTGGAACAGCCCGACAAGGCTTGCACCACCTATGCCAAGTTGCTGGAGGACTATCCCAATTCCCTGCCGCGCATCATCAAGCTGGCCAAGAGCGAGCGGAAGAAGCTGAACTGCAAGTAGTTATGACCAAGTACGGACCCGCCGAATTCGCGCTGTCCATCTCTTCTCTTGGACCCTTCGAATCAGCGCCGCATGTTGCCGTCGCCTGTTCCGGCGGCCCCGACAGCCTGGCGCTCACCCTGCTGGCGGACGCTTGGGCGCGCGAGGCGGGCGGGCGGGCGACCGCCCTTATCGTCGACCACGCCATGCGTCCGGAATCCGCGGCCGAGGCGGTGTCTGTACACGACAGGCTCGCCAAGGCCGGAGTCGAAGCTGTGGTGCTGACCCGCCAGGGGGCGGTGTTTAAATCCGACAGGCAGGCGGCGGCTCGGCAGGCGCGCTATGCGCTGATGACCGAATGGTGTCGCCGCGCGAACATCCTGCATCTTCTGTTGGGCCATCACCGGGGCGATCAGGCGGAAACGCTGATGCTGCGCCTCGGTCGAGGCAGCGGCGTGGACGGCCTGGCCGCCATGGCGCCGGTAAGCGAGAACCCGTATCTGCGCCTGCTGCGCCCGTTGCTGGGCGTCCCGCGTGAATGTTTGATAGCGTTTCTGCGGTCGCGTGGCGTGGATTGGATCGAGGATCCGTCGAACGAAGATGCTTCTTTCTCGCGCGTGCGCGTGCGGCGTCTGCTGCCCGAACTGGGGCAGGAAGGGCTTACGGAACAGCGCCTGGCGGCTACGGCCCGGCACATGGCGCGCGCGCGCGTTGCGCTGGAAAGCGCTGCCACCGAGTTGCTGGCGCGCACCGTGGCGATCTATCCGGAGGGTTATGCGGTGCTTAAAGCCGGCGAACTGTTGGCGGCGCCGGAGGATACCGGCTTGCGGGCGCTGTCCCGGCTGCTGACATGCATCGGCGGTAACCGGCATGGGCCGCGCATGGAGCGGCTGGAGCGGCTCTATGTATGGCTTTCGCGGGGCGAGGGGGGTGGACGAACCCTGGCGGGATGCCGGATCGTCCGGCGGCGCGGGCCCGGCCATGTGCTGCTGGTTTGCCGTGAGGCCGCCGCGGCCGAAGACGCGGTGCCGGCTGCCGGCGGTATCTTGTGGGACGGGCGGTTTTGGCTGTCGGCCGATGGTCCGCTGGATACACAGCTGGGCCGTCTGGGACCCGACGGCTGGGCGCAAATCCGGGCGAGAAAGCCGGATTTATGTGTGGAAAACCTGCCCGCGGACGTGAGAAACGCAATTCCGGCGATCTGGAGTCTTGAAGAGGTGGTGGCGGTACCCCACCTCCATTATTGTGCGATACCTTCGAATGAAAGGGTCGCTAACGGGACGGAGCTTACGTTCCTGCCGCCGCGATCTCTTGGTGCAGCCCGCTTTTCCGCGGTTCCGGGCTATGCTTGAGCATAATTTGGGGGTATTCTCCGTAACTTGGCGTCACCGGGCCGGGGTGTCGCAGGGTGGATGGGAAACGGCAATTGAGGGATCTCACAGGTGAATTTGTTTAGTCGAAATCTGGCAGTCTGGATATTTATTGTCATTCTGCTGATCGCGTTGTTCAGCTTCTTCAACGGCAATCCGGGGATGCAGGCCGACCAGGAAATCCGTTATTCGGAATTCCTTGAGGCAGTCGATGCCGGGGAGGTGAACGATGTCGTTATCCAGGGCCCCCGCATCGAAGGCCATTACAAGGACGGGGGGCGGGAATTTTTCACCCTTGCACCCAGTAACGACGATTCGTTGGTGGAGACACTGCG
>DAOVHN010000663.1 GCA_030671915.1 Pseudomonadota bacterium | reverse complement strand
GCCAACGCCCGCACCTTCGGGCTGAAATTCGGGTCTCTAAAGCCGCAAATCATCGCGCTGGACGGACAGCCGGTGACCCTGTATGAGCCCGCGGGCGGTCGCGTCGTCGTCGCCGCGGCGCAGCGGGTGGACCTGATCGTCGACATGGCCGGCAAGCCGGGCGAAAAGGTGCAGGTAACCGACGACTATTTCCGCAGCCGGGAATACGAGTTCGTTACCATCGCCCATGATGAAGGCAAGCCCTTGCGCGACTCCCCGCTGGACGCGCCGATCGCCCTGCCCCGCAATCCCCTGCCCGAACCGGTGGTCGACGACCAGGCCCAGCGCGAGTTGATCGTGCTTTCGGGTGGCGCCATGGGCCGCATGCCGCCGGGCGTGGACAGTTTCATCCAGCAGGGCCAGTACTGGTTCCTCAACGACCTGCCGGCGAAGGGCCGCGAGGGCAAGCCCATATTCACCGTGCGCAAGGGCCGGACCTGCGTCATCGGGATGGTCAACGAAACCGGCTGGGAGCATCCGATGCATCTGCACGGCTTCGCCTTCCGGGTGCTGTCGCGCAACGGCAAGCCGAACATGCGCGGCGAATGGCTGGATACGGTTCTGGTCGGCCGGGGCGAGACGGTCGAGGTCGCCTTCGTCGCCGACAATCCCGGCGACTGGATGTTCCATTGCCATGTGCTGGAGCATATGGCGGCGGGCATGAGCTGTTTCCTGAGGGTTGCGTGAGATGACGGAAGCCGGACCTAACCGACCGCACGCGGTCACAGCCTTTCTGCTGACCTTCGTTGCGCCAGGGCTGGGCCATCGTTACGCCGGAGAAAGGCGGCGCGGACAGGCCGTGCATCTGGCCGCATTCGCCCTTCTGGGCCTCGCGGCCGCGCTGGCCATGTTGCCGCCGGCCAATCTGCCGACGTTGATCCTGATGGCCCTGCCGCTGGTGGCGCTGCCGTTCTGGCTGATCGGCGCCGGGATCGGGGCCGCGGCAGCCGCACGGCGCGCCGAACAGGAACCGGCAGCACTCATGACACCTCTTTGGGCGGTCGTATGGCTGGCCGAAATTGCCGCTTGCATCGCCCTGATCGTCTCCCTGTCCAGCATCGGGACTATCACCACCCCCAACGACGACATGGCGCCGACCACGCTTGACGGCGATTTCGTCGTTACCTGGAGGGACTATTACAGGGACCGCCTGCCGGAGCGCGGCGACGTAGCGGTTGTCCAGCTGCCCGGCATAAAGGGCAAGCGCATCATGCGCATCGTCGGCCTGCCGGGCGACAACCTGCTGAGCGTGCTTGGCGTGCTGACCATCAATGGCGAGCCGGTCGGGCGCGACGGCGACGGCGATTTCAGCTGGCGCGACGCCGGCGGCACCCACCGCAATGCATCCCGCTACATCGAAACCCTGCCGGGCGGCGCGTCCTACCGCATCCTGCAGTCGGCGGAAGGCATGTTCACGGGCACGCTGTTCGGCGCCAGCCTGCGCATACCGGACGGCCATTATTTCGTCATCGGCGACAACCGGGACAGCTCCAGAAGCAGCTGGGATTTCGGCATGCTGCCCGGGCTGGTGCTGGGCGACCGGCCGACAGTCATCCTGTCGTCGGCGCTGTCCAGCCTCATCGGAAAGTCGGTACAACCGTGAGCACAGCAAGCCGTGGCGGAAAGCGCAAGGAAAAGACCGTCCGGCGGCGCGTCTGGGTGGCGTTGCTGTTCTCGTTGATTACACCGGGCCTGGGCCAGCTCTATAACGGCCTGCCAAAACGGGCGCTGACAGTCGCGGCACTGGTGCTAGGGGGCCAGGCGATCATGCTGGCCGTATCCGTGCTGCCGCCGGATGCGCCGTCGATCGGTTATCTGCATCTCGGCCTTCTGGGATTGTACCTGTTGCTGTGGCTGGCCATATTGCTGGACGCCGCGAT
>DAOVHN010000281.1 GCA_030671915.1 Pseudomonadota bacterium | reverse complement strand
GCCGATCGACAATCCGAAATTCCTGCCCGTGTCCGAGGCCACCGGCCTGGCCGATACCGAACCGGTGGTCGGGCTGGTCATCGGTGGCGAGGCCAAGGCCTATCCGCTCAGCATCCTGATCTGGCATGAAATCGCCAACGATACCATCGGCGGCGTGCCGGTGGCGGTAACCTTCTGCCCGCTATGCAATGCCGCCATGGTGTTCGACCGCCGCGTGGGTGACCGGGTGCTGGATTTCGGCACCTCGGGCATGCTGCGCAATTCCGACCTCGTCATGTACGACCGCCAGACCGAAAGCTGGTGGCAGCAGTTCCTCGGCGAGGCGATCATAGGGGAGTTGACCGGCACGGTGCTGAAAGCCCTGCCGTCCCGCCTGGAATCGTGGGGCAATTTCCGCAAGCGTGCGCCCCAGGGGATGGTTCTCGTGCCTAACAATCCGAACATGCGCGCCTATGGGCGCAATCCCTACGCCGGCTACGACGCCAGCACCCGCCCGTTCCTGTACAACGGTGAAGCGCCGGAAGGCGTGGCGCCGCTGTCGCGCGTGGTGTCGCTGGAAGACCGGTCCCGGGCCTGGAGCCTGGACCTCGTGAAAAGGAAGCGCGAGATCGCGCTGGAAGACGGCGTCGTCATAAGCTGGTCGCCGGGCCAGAATTCGGCCTTGGGCGACGCGGTAATCGCCGATGGGGTCGATGTCGGGAACGTCCTTGTGCGCCGCAAGACCGGCGAGGATTGGGAAGACGTCACATATTTCGTCGACTTCGCCTTCGCCTTCCACGCCTTCCACCCCGACGCACCGATTCATAACCAGTAGGCCGTGGTGCGGTAGGCAGGCAGTGGCGCGGTATCACCTCAAAAATAGAGGGAGCGGCAAAGCCGCTCCCTCGATCGATATAAAATAAACCCGGTAAAAACCGGTAGATAATTCCGTTAAATCAGAACACCTGAGACGCGGATTTCGGGCTGTTGAAGGATTCCCAATTTTCGCCCGCGGCGATCAGGCAGCTGACGCCGTCCGGCTGGCTCAACATCAGCGTCCAGGAGCCGTTTTCCGAGGTGTAAAGTTCGACCAGGCCGCCGTTGGTGGACATGCCCATGGCCGAATTGAATTCCTGATATCCGTTCTCGAGGCGCGATACGATATCGTCACGCTTGCCGCACACATTTTCGGCGCTGGAAGCCGGGGCGGCCATGAGCGCCATGGAAGAGGCGCCAATCAGTGCGAATAAGAAATGTTTCATCGTGTCAATCCTTTCGGGAATCTCGCGCCGGCCCCACTAACAATCCTGAGCAAGCTACCCCCGGCCTTGCCGGACCGCCCCGTTGCCCGGGATCGATCCTGTATTCGTATGACCCGACTATACGGACAGACACCTAATAAAGATTTAACCACAAGACTAATGAACCGACTGATTTCAAAAAATTCCAGATTATTATTTAGGCTTTGCCGAAAGTTTTATTGTTTAAAATTGTATCTATATTTCCCCCATCGAGAGTGCGGGCAAGAACATTTTCGCTCCGGCAATTCGGACGCACAAAAAAAAGGCGGGGCCCAAAGACCCCGCCCCACAAAACGGTTTTGAAACTCGACGCCGCTATTCCAGCGCCTTGATGATGTTCTCGCACATCTTCTTGGCGTCCGAGAACAGCATCATGGTGTTGTCGCGGAAGAACAGCGGGTTCTCGACCCCGGCATAACCGGATGCCATCGAACGCTTGATGAACAGCACCGTGCCGGCCCGCTCCACATCCAGGATCGGCATGCCGTAGATCGCACTGGTGGGGTCGGTCTTGGCCGACGGGTTGGTCACGTCGTTGGCGCCGATCACGAAGGCGATGTCGGTGGACGGGAAATCGCGGTTGATTTCATCCAGCTCCAGCACCTCGTCATAGGGCACGTTGGCCTCGGCCAGCAGCACGTTCATATGGCCGGGCATGCGCCCCGCCACCGGGTGGATGGCGTAGCGCACCGTAACACCCTTGTTCTTCAGCAGGTCCACCATCTCGCGCAGCGCATGCTGCGCCTGGGCGACGGCCATACCGTAACCCGGCACGATGATGATGCTGGACGCGTTCTCCATAATGAAGGCGGCGTCAGCCGCGCTGCCGGACTTGACGGTCCGGTCGCCCATATCCTCGGCGGCGGCCGCCGCATCTGTCTCGCCGCCGAAGCCGCCAAGGATGACACTGTGGAACGACCGGTTCATGCCCTTGCACATGATGTAGCTGAGGATCGCGCCGGACGAGCCGACCAGCGCGCCGGTGATGATCAGCGCGAAGTTGCCCAGCGTGAAGCCGATGCCGCAGGCAGCCCAGCCCGAATAGCTGTTCAGCATCGAGATGACCACCGGCATGTCCGCGCCGCCTATGGGGAGGATCAGCATGAAGCCGAGCACCAGCGAGACCACGACAATGGCGACAAAGGCCAATCCGGTCTGCCCGTTGGCGAACCAGACGATCAGGGCGACCATCAGGATGCCCAGCGCCAGGTTCACGAAATGCTGGCCGGGAAAAACCAGCGGCTTGCCGGTAATAATTCCCTGCAACTTGCCGAAGGCGATGACCGAGCCCGTAAAGGTGATGGCGCCGATGGCGGTGCCCAGGCTCATCTCGATCAGGCTGACGGCCGGAATGGCGCCGGCCGTCCCGATGCCGTAGGCCTCCGGCGCCAGGAAGGCGGCGCCGGCCACCATCACAGCCGCGAGGCCAACCAGGCTGTGGAAGGCCGCAACCAGTTGCGGCAGGGCGGTCATCTGGATTTTCACCGCGATGATCGTACCGATGGTGCCGCCGACAAGGACGCCCGCGATGATCCAGCCGTACCCAACGACCTCTGGATTCGCCAGCGTGGTTGCGATGGCGATCACCATGCCGGCGATACCGAACATGTTGCCCTGGCGCGCCGATGTCGGCGACGACAGACCCCGCAGCGCCATGATGAACAGGATGCTGGAGATCAGATAGGCGAAAGCGGAAGCATTCTCACTCATGATATTAGCGCCCCCCCGCTATTTCTTTTTCTTGAACATTTGCAGCATGCGCTGCGTGACGATGAAGCCGCCGAATATATTCACCGACGCCAACGCCACGGCCACGAAGCCGAGGAATTTCGACAGGGTCATATCGGCGGGCCCCGCGGCGATCAGCGCGCCGACGATGATGACCGACGAAATCGCGTTGGTGACGCCCATCAGCGGCGAATGCAGCGCCGGTGTCACGTTCCACACCACGTAGTAGCCGACGAAGATCGCCAGGATGAAAATGGTGAACAGGAAGATGAACTCGCCGCCACCACCGGCCGGTGCCGACTGCGCGGTAAGAATATGCGCCTGCGCCGCCAGTGAGTTGGCCTGATCGGCCAGGGCCTCGGCATTGTTTGCGAGTCCCTCCATCTTCTCCACAAATTTTTCGCTCGCCATGGCGGGTTACTCCTCCTTGGCCTTGGGTTTCGACGCTGCAGGCTTTTTCTTCGGCGCGGCGCTCTTCTTCGCCCTGCCGGATTTCGGTTTCGCCGCCGCCGGTTCCGCGGCCTTCACATTCTCATGGACCACCTTGCCGTCGCGCGTCACCAGCGTGCCGGCGATGATCTCGTCCTCTGTGTCGATCTTCAGGCCCTTGGTCTCTTCGTCGACCAGCAGGCCCAGGAAGCTCAGCACGTTGCGGGCGAACAGGTTGCTTGCGCTTTCCGCCAGCCGGCCCGGCAGGTTGGCGTGGCCAACCAGCGTGACGCCGTGCTTGACGACGACCTTGCCGAATTCCGACAGTTCGCAGTTGCCGCCCGCCTCGACCGCCAGGTCCACGATTACCGCGCCGGGCTTCATGGTCTTGACCATTTCTTCCGTGATAAGCTTTGGCGCGGGACGGCCGGGGATCAGGGCGGTGGTAATCACCATGTCCTGTTTCTTGATGGTCTCGGCGGTAAGCGCTGCCTGCTTGGCCTTATAGGCGTCGCTCATATCCTTGGCGTAGCCTCCGGCGGTTTCGGCCTGCTTGAACTCTTCGTCCTCGACCGCGACGAAAGTGGCGCTCAGGCTTTCGACCTGTTCCTTGGCGGCCGGCCGCACGTCGGTGGCGGAAACCACCGCGCCCAGGCGCCGCGCCGTGGCGATGGCCTGCAGCCCGGCGACGCCGGCGCCCATCACCAGGACCCGGGCCGGCGGGATGGTGCCGGCGGCCGTCATCATCATCGGGAAGGCGCGACCGAAGGCGGCGACGCCGTCCAGCACCGCGCGATAACCGGCCAGGTTCGCCTGCGACGACAGGATGTCCATCGACTGCGCACGGGTGATGCGCGGCACCAGCTCCAGCGCGAAGCCGGCAATGCCGGCCTTCATCATGGCGCCCACGAATTCGGGTTCGTTCAGCGCGTTCATCGAACAGATCAGGCATTGCCCGGACGACAGGGCGGACAGTT
>DAOVHN010000747.1 GCA_030671915.1 Pseudomonadota bacterium | reverse complement strand
GCCGCGCCCCACCCGGTGCGCAAGCTCGAGAGCGGCAACGAGATCTGCGCCAACTGCCACGTGGTCGGCGGCGAGCGCTGGGACGCCTTCTACCGCTTCCCGCCCTGCGGCACCGTGGCTGAAATCCGGGCGACAGGGGGCGCCGGCCAGGACCGGGAGACGGCGCCTTCCACCGGAGCGTCGGGCGAGGTCGCGTTGCCCGACCTCGCCGCTCTCGGCTGCGTGGAATGCCACATGCCGCTTGTCGAAAAAACCGCTAGCGAAGAGGGCGAGCCGCGCCCCGTTCGCCGGCACCTGTGGCGCGGCGGGCACGATCCCGAGATGGTAAAGAGCGGGCTCGCAATCGAACTACACGAGGAGCCCACCGACGCCGGGAAACGCAAATTCGCGCTCACCATCACCAATGTGGGCGCCGCGCATTATCTGCCGACCGGCACCCCGGACCGGCATCTCACGGTGAACCTTCGTCTGCTCGACGGCGACGGCGATGTGCTGGACGAGACTACTCACACGTTGAAGCGCACCATTATGTGGCGGCCGTTTATCATCGATCTGTGGGATACGCGCCTGCCACGAAACCAGCCGCGGACCTATGGCATAGAATTTTCCGCCGCGGGAAAATCCGCCCCGGCGGCAGTGGAGGCAGTGGTGCGGTATTTTCTGGTGGACGAGAGACGCCGCAAGCGCATCGGTTACGAAGACAAGGAAGCTACCTTTCATGAGGTGTTCCGCCAGCGCATTCCCTTGAGGAGCGGTCCGGCGGACTGACCGATCCGTCGAACCCTGTCCATCCGAATCACAACGTCGCCAGATGCGAATTCTTCAAATCGGTGACCAGCATGCTGCCGGGCGCGTGGGTGATGCAGAAATCGGGTTTTACTTCGGCGATCACCGCCTGGGGGGTGACGCCGCAAGCCCAGAAAACCGGCAGCTCACCCGGTTTCACCTCGACCGCGTCGCCATAATCGGGCTTGGTTATGTCCATGATGCCGATCTCCTCCGGCAGGCCGATATGGACCGGCGCGCCGTGGACGGCGGAAAAGCGCGTCGTCACCTGGATCGCGCGGATCGCGTCGGCCGGCTTCATCGGCCGCATGGAGACTACCATCGGCCCGCGGAACGGCCCGGCCGGCGCGGTCTGGATGCCGGTGCGCCACATCGGCACGTTGGTCCCCTGTTCGATATGACGCAGCGGAATGTCATTATCCAGCAGCGCCTCCTCAAACGAGAAGGAACAGCCCAGCACGAAGGCCACCAGATCGTCGCGCCAGTGGGCGGTGATGTCCGGCGTCTCCTCGACCATCTCGCCATTGCGCCAGATGCGATAGAGCGGCAGGTCGGTGCGGATGTCCAGATCCGCGCCCAGCGACGGAATATGCGGGTTCCCCGGATCGGACGAGCCCAGCAGCGGGCAGGGCTTCGGATTCAGATGGCAGAAACGGTGAAAGTCGGCGGCCAGATCGGCCGGCAATATGGCGAGATTGCCCTGCACATAGCCCGGCGCGACCCCCGCCGTCTGCCCGCGGTAATCGTTCTTACGGAAACGCTGACGCGCCTCCAGCCCGGTTTTTGCCTGAATGACCTGACCG
>DAOVHN010000156.1 GCA_030671915.1 Pseudomonadota bacterium | reverse complement strand
GATTCCACCAGCGTAATGCCACGCGCCAGCGCCCGCCGGTCGCCGGAGCGAATCAGATCGGCAAGTTCCTGTATTTCCGGGTCGGTCACGGCTTCATATCCTCGGCGCCCGGCCCCAACGGCTGGCCCCAGGAAAACTCGACGGCATTACCGTCCGGATCGCGCAGGCCGCAATAATAGCCGACCGGGTAAGGCTCCTCGCGCGGCGCCCATAGCAGGCAGCTCGCAGTCTCGGCCTTCTCCGCGATCGCATCCACGGCCTCGCGGCTTTCCAGCGCGAATCCGAAATGGCTGAAATCCCGCTCCGCCTGGTCGCGGCCCGGCCCGCCCGGCAGCAGCACGAAGATGAATTCGCGTTCGCGGCCCGGCTGGGCCAACCAGACTGCATGCGGATCGCCCGGCTCGCCGCGCTCATGCACCACCTTTAGCCCGCAGAAATCGCGGTAGAAGCCGACGCAGTCGGAGAGGTCCCGCACATGCAGCGCTACATGGGTAAAGACGGCAGTCATAAAGGGGACAGTAGCGCGTCACGCGCTGCTGTCAAAGCATCAGCCGTCGGACAGGATCGACATGGCGAGGCGCGCCTCGGGGACCGACAGGCAGCCATATGTAATCAGCGACAGGGCGGCGACCACGATGACATAGGACGCCAGGCACCATCCCGTCTGGCCCGGCGTCATACGCTTGAGGTACGGGTCGGGGGTGAAGCGGTGGGTGCGGCGCTCCACCATGAACTCGAACACCGAGACCAGCACGATCAGCCCCAGCACCCAGCTCCTGAGCCAGAACATCAGGACAATCGCGGCGAAAATGCCCAGCATCAGTACCGTCATGCCGACGCCGGGGGCCACCGACATGGTGGCGGATTTGACGATCCGCCCACCATCCAGCGGCGTAATGGGGATCATGTTGAACAGGTTCAGCACCGCGATCCAGGCGGCCACCGCCCCCAACAACGGATGCTGGTAGACCACATACAGCCCATAGATCAGGGTTGCCTGCGCCAGCCCGAAAACCGGCCCGGCGATGGCCACGAAATGTTCCTCCAGGCGGCTGGCGAAGGCGCGTTCGGGCACCGCGGCGCCGCCGACGAAAGGGATCAGGTAGAAGCCCCTGGTCGGAATGCCGACGGCGCGCATGGCCCAGACATGGCCGTATTCGTGAATCACCAGCGAGAAGATTATGATCACCGCGAATTCCCAACTGAACAGCCAGGAATAGGCCATGACGCTGGCCCCGGCGAGGCCGGCCTTCACCATCTTGACCGACTTGAACAGCTTCGAGCCGATGGCGAAGAATTTCGGCCCGAAGGCGGCGGCCAGAATGTAAGGCGCGGCGCGGCTACTCAACGTACGGGGCTCCATTACGATGTTGGCCCGGCAATCTATAACAGATCCCATTAACGCGCCCTTAAACCCGGCTGGGGTCAATAATGGCGGTTCTACCGAGTGGGAAACCTGAATGGATGTAACCGTCGAATACTGGCCGCTGACTGCCGCCGTCCTGCTGACCGCGGCGATGGGGGCTGCGCTGTGGCTGTTCAACGGCCAAGTGGCTCGCGACAAGGACAATCGGGATGACCGAATGGAGCGGGCCCTGGTCACGGCCCGCAAGGCGGCGGGAAAATGCTCGGGGAAAAGGATATCACGCCGCTGGGTGCGGGCCCGGATGCAACTGGTCATGCTGCTGACCGAGGCGGGCGGCAATCGCCCCGACCGCGCCCGGTTCGAAGAGGCGTTGGCGATCCTCGCCGAGGCGGTCCCGGTTCTGAAGGCGCAAGGGCTGAAGCCCGAACGGGCCACCGCGATCTATTACAAGGGCCGCGCCGAATGGGGGCTGGGCGGGCTGGAGCCCGGCTGGGAGCAGTTGGAGTCCGCGGTCGCAACCTTCCGCGAACTGCTGGCGATCGAGCCCTGGCCGCGCCATCTGCTGCGCGGTGTCGTGACCAGCCTGCCGGCGGTGATCCTGATCGATATCGGCGACCGCAAGGACGATCTCGCAACCATGGAGGATGGGGTGGCGCTCGCGCGCCAGGCGGTGGAGGTCGCTCGTGCCCGGGTGCGCATCGACAAATCCATCGCCCAGCGCAACCTCAGCCACGCCCTGGGCATGCTGGGGCGCAAGACCGCGAACCCGGCCATGCTGGAGGAAGCCATCGAGGTCGCCCGCGCCGCCGCCGAGGGCATCAAGCAGGAGGTTTATCCTGGGCACTGGACGGCCTGCCAGGCAAATCTGGGTTACGCGCTGGGCGCGCTGGGCGAACTGCGCGGCGGCGAGGCCACGCTTGAGGAAGCGCTGACGGTGATGGAGGCCGCGCGCGAATCTGGCGACATGAAATGGCGGCGCGAAGGCCATGTCATGCTGGCCCAGAATACCGGCGCCGTGCGGCTGGCGCTTAGCCGGCTGCGCCAGGATCCCGCCATACTGCGCCGCGCAATCGCGGACCTTGCTGAGTCTCTCGAATCCTTCAAAGAGCTCGCCTTGCCTTTCGGCCAGGCGGAGACCGCACGTATGCTGGGCCGGACGCTGGCGGCGCTGGGCGAGATGGAGCGGGACGATGAGCTGCTTGAACAGGCGGCCGAGTGCTACCGCTGGGCCCTGGATATCTTCAGGCGCGCCGGCGCAACGCGCCATGCGGCCGAGACCGGGGAAGCGCTGCGGGGTCTGGAAAACGATGGTGGGGCCGGCGACGACGTCGCCCGGCACCAGCCTCTCTATATCGTGCGGTAGGGGGATGGAGCGCTTGTGGCATTGCGCCCGCTCCCCGACACATCCTTCGACAGGCTCAGGATGAGGAGCATGTGTTTGAAAAATAAAACAATCCTCATCCTGAACCTGTCGAAGGATGAGGCCACTCGGCCACCGGTAGCCCGGCTACAAGAAAGGCCGGCGCGAAGGCCAGCCTTCCCCCAACTCACCGGTTCTGGCGGTTGTCCACCAGGTCGCCGACCACGGCGGGATCGGCCAGCGTCGAGACGTCGCCCAGGTTCGAGTAGTCGTTTTCCGCGATCTTGCGCAGAATGCGGCGCATGATCTTGCCCGACCGGGTTTTGGGAAGGCCGGGCGCCCATTGCAGCCAGTCGGGCGAGGCGATGGGGCCGATCTCCTTGCGCACCCATTGCACCAGTTCCTTGTGTAACGCGTCCGAGGGTTCGACGCCGATATTGAGCGTCACATAGGCATAGATGCCCTGGCCTTTGATATCGTGCGGAGCGCCGACGACCGCGGCCTCGGCGACCTTGGGATGGGCCACCAGGGCGCTTTCCACCTCGGCCGTACCCATGCGGTGGCCGGACACGTTGATCACGTCATCGACCCGGCCGGTAATCCAGTAATAGCCGTCCTCGTCGCGGCGGCAGCCGTCACCGGTAAAGTACTTGCCCTTGTAGGTCGAGAAATAGGTCTGCACGAAGCGGTCGTGATCGCCATAAAGCGTACGCATCTGGCCGGGCCAGGAATCGAGGATGCAGAGATTGCCCTCCGCCGCGCCCTCCAGGAGATTGCCGTCACTGTCCACGATACCGGGCTCGATGCCAAAGAAAGGCTGCGTGGCCGAACCGGGTTTCAGCGCCGTCGCACCTGGCAGAGGGGTGATTAGAATCCCGCCGGTCTCGGTCTGCCACCAGGTATCGACGATCGGGCAGCGTTTCTCGCCGACCACGTTGTAATACCATTCCCAGGCTTCCGGGTTGATCGGCTCGCCGACCGTGCCGAGCAGGCGGAGCGACTTTCGGCTGGTCGCCTTGACCGGCCCCTCGCCCTCGCGCATCAGGGCGCGGATCGCCGTCGGCGCGGTATAGAAGATGTTGACCTTGTGCTTGTCGCAGACCTGCCAGAAGCGCGAGAAGTCCGGATAGTTCGGCACGCCCTCGAACATCAGCGTGATCGCACCGTTGGCCAGCGGCCCGTAGACGATATAGCTGTGGCCGGTGACCCAGCCGACATCGGCGGTGCACCAGTACACGTCCCCGTCATGGTAATCGAAGACGTACTCATGCGTCATCGAGGCGTACACCATGTAGCCGCCGGTGGTGTGCAGCACGCCCTTGGGCTTGCCGGTGGAGCCGGAGGTGTAGAGGATGAACATCGGGTCTTCCGCACCCATCTCCTCGGGTGGGCAGTCCGTGGAGGCCGCCTCGCAGGCCTCGTTATACCAGACGTCGCGGCCTTCCGACCAATCGATCTTGCCGCCGGTGCGCTTGACGACGAACACCGTTTTCACCGTCGGGCACTTCTCGCAGGCCGCGTCGGTGTTGGCCTTCAGCGGGATCGGCTTGCCGCCGCGAACGCCCTGGTCGGCGGTAATCACGCAAGTAGAATCGCAATCCTGGATGCGGCCGGCCAGCGCTTCGGGCGAAAAGCCGCCGAACACCACCGAATGGATCGCGCCGATGCGCGTACAGGCCAGCATGGCGTAAGTGGCCTCGGGGATCATCGGCATGTAGATCGTGACCACGTCGCCCTTTTTGATGCCGTGCGCCTTCATGGCGTTGGCCAGGCGGCAGACTTCCCCGTGAAGCTGCTTGTAGGTGATGGTCTTGCTGTCGTTGGGGTCGTCGCCTTCCCAGATGATCGCGGTCTGATCGCCGCGCGTCGCCAGGTGGCGGTCGATGCAATTGGCGGAGGCATTCAGCGTGCCGTCCTGGAACCATTTGATATGGACATTGTTGCCGTAGTCGACATCCTTGACCTGGCTGTAGGGCTTGATCCAGTCGATCCGTTTGCCGTGCTCGCCCCAGAAGGCTTCCGGGTCGTCGATCGAGGCCCGGTACATTTTCAGGTAACCGTCGTTATCGATGATCGCCCTTTCGGCGACTTCGGCGGGCACGGGATAAAGGTGGGTTTCCGACATGGTTCTTGCACTCCCTAGTGTTCATTCTCACCGACGACCGCCGACCGCACGGAACACGGCCACGGAAAATTGCGGCCAATAATGCGCAAGAATCGGACGGGTGACAACCGCCTCGAACATTTCAGGATTGCTAGTGGAGTGAATCAGACGGATGGTGCCCGTGGGATTGCGCTTCCCGTCTCCCCGGCAGGAGGGCGTGCGCAGGCGATGCTTGCGCATCGTCAAGCGCGCCCGACGCACCGAGGGGGCGGGAAACGCGACCGTTCAGGCGATCAGCCGGTCGGCCATCAACGCGGCCTGCGTTCTGTTGTCGACGCTCAACTTGCGCATGACCTGTTTCACATGCGCCTTGACCGTATTTTCGCACATATCCAGTGAACTCGCGATGTCCCGGTTGGTCAGGCCCTGCGACAGCAAGCCCAGAACATGGCACTGGCGCGGGGTCAGCGTCGGGAAGTTTTCGGCGATCACCTGTTCACGCCTCTCGCTCGGCCCGGCCCGGCCCGCGGCCTCGTCCGCTTTTGCCGAAAACCCCCTAACCATGTCCGGTGGCGCGTAAACGCCGCCCGCGATAACCAGATGAAGAATGGCCACCATTTGGGGTCCGGGCATCGATGAGGGCAGAAATGCCTTGGCCCCGCGTTCCAGCACCCCGCTCATGAGCGCATTGTCGTCGGCATCGCACATGACGAGCAGCGGGAAATCGCCTATGGACTCGGCGAGGGTCTTGACGAAATCGACCCCCTCCCTGTCCGCCATGACCAGATTATAGAGAACCACGCTAGGCCCGGCCCCCTGCTCCAGCAGCGGGCCGATCTGGTCCGCGTCGACGGCTTCCACGACGTCCAGGCGCGGGTCGATCGTCTCGATCAACAGTTTGAGGCATTCCCGGCAAAGACGCCGGTCATCGGCCACGATTACGCGTACCGACCGATTGTCATCTGCGTGGTTGGCCAACTTCGAATGCATATTTCTGCTTGACGTTTCACGCGCCAAGGCGCCCGTTTCCATACTATAGGCGACCCCATTTGCCATAATAAACACCCTAAAATTACATACTGCTCGATTGAACTCCCAAAGCGCCCCTACAATTATTGTAGGAATACCATACCACGGGTCGCCAATTCGATGCTAAATAAAATATAGCCCTTTTTAGGTAGCATTCTCCAACCGCTTCGGAGAAGTTATTCTAAAGTATCCAAAAAGCGTAAAGATTTCATAACTACGCGTGTTAAATCATTGCGAAAGCAGTGATCGCCGCTGGAACATGCCGTCGGCGGCTAATCCAGCACCACATCGCCGTCGCGGACAGAAACGCCAACCACCGTCAGCGACTTGCCGCGGCAGGGGCCCAGCACGCAGAATCCGTCCTCGATACGGAATTCGGCGCCGTGGGTCGCGCAGAGGATATGGCTCTTGTAGAG
>DAOVHN010000450.1 GCA_030671915.1 Pseudomonadota bacterium | reverse complement strand
GGAACGGCGCCATTAGGGCTAAAATAGCCAGTTTCCGCTGGATGCAACCCATAACTTCCGCCCCTTGGCGATACGTCCGACTATTGCTCAATCATTTCGCGGAAGATAGCACGGACGACGGGAATTGCATCCGCCTTTGAAATTCCAGGCGGCAACCGCGGGTCGTATAACGCGCGCATCATCAGCCTGTCCCATTTGGTCAGCTCGGATTCCCCGTGGGCATAGCTGATGGCCGAGCGGATACGGTGGGTATGGCCACGCCAGCCCAGCGCGTGCAGCAGTTCATGCGTCAGGCAGTTGGTTCGCCACTCACCTTCCCCGGCGACACCGATATAGATGCCGGCGGTATTAAGGCGGCCATCCAGCGCGTCGCCGGTCCTGGCGTAGCAGGTGGTCAACTGGTTCCCATTGATGACGAACTCCCGCTTGTCGCTGAAATGAATTTCCAGCTTGATCCCGTCGGCGCCGCGCTTGGCCCATTCGAGCTCCAGACCGCCCAATCCCGCGAGTTCGGACAGAATCTCCATCGTCGCCGCCACGTTTTCCGGGGTGTCGCCTTCAACCACGGCGACGGTCACCGGCGACTCCCATTTGGCGAGATTTCCGCTTTGCGAAAGCAAATCACCCTGGCCGTGAGCGGTGGCGCCCGCGTCGAACATGGTCTCGCCAAAAGCCGCGACCAGCCGGTCTTCGACCTCCTGGTTCGACTGGCAGGCTGCCAAAACCACCATGACGACAACGAGAAAAATATATCTAAATTGCTGCATATAAACGAAATTTACACGATTTAGCCTGCAAACTGCACCCAATTATAGATGATCGCCCGCCAGAGGCGATCCGAAAATGGACGTAACAATATGTATGAGACCGTGAATAACGGTTCAAACAGCCCCCGTGCGCGTTGTATCGTCGTCGGTAATGAAAAGGGTGGATCCGGTAAATCGACTACCGTGATCAACCTGATTTTCGGCCTGATCGACAGCGGGCAAAGCGTGATTTGCGTGGATATCGACTTCCGCCAGCGCACGCTGTCGCGGTTTCTCGAATGCCGGGTTGCCTATGCCGAGGCGACGGGCGAACAGTTGCACATGCCCGACCAAAGGCGGTTCTCGCCCAGCGCACTGGGCGCGGTCGCTGCCGCCAGGGGCGCCGAACTGTCCCGCTTCGATACCTTCATGAAGGGACTGCATGGTAGCGCGGACTATATCGTCATCGACACTCCTGGCAACGATACGGTCCTGGGCGCTCATGCCCACAGCCATGCCGACGTCCTGGTGACGCCGATAAACGACAGCTTCATCGATCTCGACGTCATTGCGCGGCTGTCGCCACTGGACCTGCATGTCACCGGGCCCGGCCACTACACCGAATCGGTGTGGGAACAACGCAGCCTGAGGCAGGCCAGGGACAAAACCGATACCGACTGGATCGTCCTGCGCAACCGCCTGGGAACGCTTGAATCCAACAACAAGCGTTCGATGGACGCCGTCATGCAGGAACTGGTCGAGCGGTTTGATTTCAGGGCGCTGCCGGGTTTCGGAGAGCGGGTTATATTCCGCGAACTCTTCATGAAAGGGCTGACGCTTTTTGACGTCGCGGCCTCCGCTGGCGACAACCGCCGGAAAATGTCGCATGTCGCGGCCAAGCATGAGGTGCGAAATCTTCTCGCCGCCGTTACAGCGCCGACCGAGGCGAGCGGCCATAACCACGTCGCCGCTTAAGCGGCCGGCGATTGCCCGTGCCGGTGTAATCGACCGACATGCCGCCGATTCTCTATGAAATTTTCTATTGGCCCATGGAAGGCGGGCCGTCGGATCCCCGCGCGGCCATGGCGTTGCTATGGGTAATGTTCGGGGTAGGCGCGGTTTTCACCGGGTTCTTCCTGGTCATGCGGCTGGCCGGCCGGCTGCAGACCGCCGCGCCGCGGGCGCTGGGTGAAACGGCCGTCGTGGCGGCCGTTCTTTCGGTGGCGATCCTGGTCTGGGTGGGACGTCTCCCCGCGATCTGGCTGATCTATGTCCTGCCGCTTCCCGCGGCTGTCATCGGCTATGCGTTGTGGGGAAGGTTTGGACCCGGGAATGGGGCGAAGCCGTCGAAATCCCGCATCCGGACCCTCTATCTGAAGATGATCCTCGACCACGACGCCGTGCTGTTCGACGGCGAGGTGATCAAAGGGGCATATCGCGGAACGGTGTTGTCCACCATGACGCTGGAGGAACTGCGCCTGTTGCAGGTCGAGGTCTCGTCCGATCCCGACTCCGTAAGTATTCTCAACGCCTGGCTCGACCATGCCCACGCCGGCGCCCGGCATGGCGAATCGGCGGGCGCGGGTGCGAACGGAAACGGCAATGGCCGGCAGTCGCACCGGCAGACCAACGGCGACATGCACGAAGAGGAAGCCTGGAATCTCCTTGGCCTGTCCAGGGGAGCGTCGGCGGACGAAATCAAGGCATCGCACCGCCGCCTGATAAAGCAGGTTCATCCGGACCATGGCGGCACCGATTACCTCGCATATAAGATAAACGAAGCGAAAAACCTGCTTCTCAGCCTGTGATGCTTACCGCCGATTCCGGTTGAAGCCACCCTGCGCGACCCCAAAATACTGTTATAGTGGGGTTCCTATTGTATTGCGCGATAAGCGGGAGCAGGGTGTGGCGAAACCGCCCGAAAAAACAGGACGAAGCGAAGTCGACGCGTTTCTCGCGAAGGTCGCCGCCGCGCCGGCGCCAAAGCGGGCCGGCGAACGCGGACGCCTGATCTTTGCCATGGACGCGACGATGAGCCGGGAACCGGCCTGGGACAACGCTTGCCAGATCCAGGGCGAGATGTTCAGGGAAACGGCGCTGCTGGGCGGGCTGGACGTACAGCTCGTCTATTACCGGGGATTCGGCGAATGCCGCGCCAGCAAGTGGGTTGGCGACCCCAAGGCGCTGCTGCGGCTGATGGCCGGCGTATCCTGCCGCGCCGGCCATACCCAGATCGAAAGGGTCCTTTCCCACGCCATACGCGAGACCGGCAAGCGCAAGGTCGACGCCCTGGTTTTCGTCGGCGATGCG
>DAOVHN010000648.1 GCA_030671915.1 Pseudomonadota bacterium | reverse complement strand
CGGCGATGCCCGCGGCGTGGCGGATGCGTTCCCCGTGCAGCCCCAGCATACGCCCGGCCGCCGCCGCAAGCCCGACCGCCGTCCAGGCGCCCGAGGTATGATAGTCGGCCGCCGTGCCGTGCAAGGCCAGGCCAACGCGGTAGGCGATCTCGTAACCGATGGCCAGCGCCGTCATGAAGTCGCGCCCGGTGACAGCCTCGCCGGTGGCGCGCCGGGCGTCGGCGATGGCCAGCAGTCCGGGGAACAGCGCCGACCCCGCATGGCCCTTGACCCGCGAATTGCCGTCATGCCCATCGATCGAATCGATGGTGAAGGCCCCGGCGAAGGCAGC
The DNA here is from genome assembly GCA_030671915.1 of Pseudomonadota bacterium. Lineage (GTDB taxonomy): Bacteria > Pseudomonadota > Alphaproteobacteria > UBA8366 > JADFVY01 > JADFVY01. The sequence continues at coordinate 1,651 of DAOVHN010000648.1, read as the reverse complement.
GCCGGCGGGCGATACCTCGCGTCCGTCGAACAACATCCGCGCCCGCCCCGCCTCCGCCGACGACAGCCAGTGCCCGCGGGCGAATTCACGAACGATCCCCGACATTTCCGTCGTCGAACCGGCCGCCGCCACCATCATCGTGTCGGCGAAACTGCGGCGCAGCACCGCCTTGACCTCGCCCGGTATGGCGTCCGCCGCGAGGCCGGTGACGAAGCCGACGAAATCCTGTCCCATGCGCGCGATCCTCCACCCGCATGGAGACAGTTTTCGGACCAGCGGGCAAGTCGCTTTTATATAAGAGAGATGCGTTTCCGGTCTTGGCCCGCCGGGCGAACGGGGGCAGAGTGCGGAATCCTGGGAATGAACATCGCCGTCTGGAGGCCCGATCATGCAGCCGTTCGAGGGAATAAGGGTTCTCGACTTCACCCATGTGCTGGCGGGGCCGTTCTGCACCTACCAGCTTGGCGTGATGGGGGCCGACGTCATCAAGATCGAGGCGCCGCACAAGCCCGACATGATGCGCGCCGAGGGCCATTGCCCACCGCTGGAGGCGGAGGGTCGGGGGTCCGAATTCGTCAGCCAGAACGGCAACAAACGCTCGCTATGCCTCGATCTCGGCGCGCCGGAAGGATTGGCGATTGCCCGCAAGCTGACAGAGGGGGCGGATGTCATTGTCGAGAACTACCGCTGCGGCGTGATCGACGGATACGGGCTGGGCTACGACGCGGCGGCCAAGATCAAACCCGATATCGTCTACTGCTCGCTGACCGGCTTTGGCCATACCGGACCCAAGGCTGCGCATCCCGCCTTCGACCCGGTGATCCAGGCATTCTCGGGCCTGATGGCCGCCAATGGAACGCCGGATACCCACCCCGTCCGCGTCGGCCCGGCCCTGATCGACTACGGCACCGGCGCGCAGGCCGCCTTCGCCATCGCCTCGGCCCTGTTCCAGCGTTCGCGCACCGGGCGCGGCCAGCGCATCGACGTGGCCATGCTGGACGCCGCCCTGATGATGATGTCCACCCATGTTGTGAATAGCCAACTGATGGAGCGCACGCCGCCGCCAATGGGCAACACCAACCCGCAGCGCGCGGCCTATTCCTGCTATGAGACGGCGGACGGGCTGATCTTCCTCGGCGCCTTCACGCTGAAACAGGCCCAGACCCTGTGGCGCGCGTTGGGACGCAACGATATCGCCGACGAGTTGGAGGGCCGGGATCTTGCCTTCATGTTCAGCCGGGCCGACGCCCATGCCCCCATCCTGCGCGACATCATGAAAACCAGGCCGGCGCAGGACTGGGAAGACCTTATCAACGAGGCCGGCGTCCCCGCCGCCCGCGTGCGCCGCGTCGACGAGGCGCTGCATGAGGCTCAGGTGGCGTCGCGCGGGGTGCTGCGCGACAATGAGGGCGTGCCCGGCGGCGGCCAGCGGTTCAAGGCCCCCGCGGCGGCCTTCGGCTATATGCATGGCGGCCCGGAGTTGCATTCCCCGGCGCCGAAGCTGGGCGAGCATACCGCAGCCATTCTGGAAGAGATCGGCTATGGTGCGGACAGGATCGCCAAGCTGGGCGAGGACGGGGTTATCTTCGCTTCAGAACCGCGACAGAATTCGGTCGATCAGCTCATTTGCCGAGCCCAGATAGTTAGCCGG
>DAOVHN010000457.1 GCA_030671915.1 Pseudomonadota bacterium | reverse complement strand
GATAACCACTACCATGGGCTTCGGCCCCACATTACGCGGCCGCAACCCCGCCACCAGCAACAGCGCGATGACGATCGGCAACCGCAGATCGGCGTACCAGATATGGCCCCAGGCTCCTTCCATCTGGAACGGCATGGCGGCGGCAAGCAGGATAAACAGGATCATAGGCAGCCGCATCGCGCGCGCCAGCACCAGCTGGCGCGTCGCCAGCCCGGCGATCAGTACCGCCAGAACGAAAAGGAAGACGCCAAGATCGATGGGCTTCAGATAGGTCAACGCCGGCGACCACAGCGCTTTGATCTTCTGCAGCAACGGCCCGTAATAGAAACTTCGGTCTCCGCCATCGGGCATCGTGGCCAGCACGAGCACGGCCACCGGAGTGAATTGCCAGGTAACGGCGAGACGATTTCGTATCGCCGCCTTCCAGTCGACACGCAGGTCGCCCCATACCCGCGACAGCTCAAAGCCCGCGACGCAGATCCCATAGACCCCCAGCGCGAACAGATGGGCGAAATAGAGCCCGATCAGGGCCGCGGGAAACAGGGCCAGGCGAATCCAGGCCGGTCGCCCTTCGCTGGCAATCCAGCCCGCGAACAGCAGCAGCGCCAGCCCCACCGCGAACAGGTAGTTCAGGAAGCCCATGATCAGGAGGTGATTATAGACGAACAGCCAGGCCGCCGCGGGCCATAGCCCGATACTCCCATGCAGCGCGCGGTGCAGCGCCAGCGTGCCGACGACCAGCACGGCCATGGTCAGCAACGTGAACAGCAGTCCCAGCGTCTCGACCGGCAGCAGCCCCAGGAACGGCCAGGAAACGATATCCATCGCCAGGTTCGGCATCGCTGCCCAGATTACCTGGTAATTAGCCGCCAGCGCCTCGTCGGCGCCGATATTGGCGACGATATGCAACCGCGCCAGGTGGTTCGGGTAATCCACCAGCGCCGGTAGATCTACGAGGGCCAGCGGCAAGAGCGCCGCCACGCCCAACAACAGGTAGATCGGTAACAGAAACCGACGCGGCAGGGCCGCGGTTTCGTTCTGTGTTGCTTGGTAAGTCTCTACCGCCAAAAGCTTTCACGGGGGTTGCCACGCCGGGTACTCTCCCGATAGCTAGGCCCATACCGGTTAAATTTCCGGTAAAATGCCCGGCATTTCATGCGCTTTTTGCGCTAGGGTCTAGTTCCGCAGGAATAGCAGCGGGACGGAGGGATTGCGAATGGCCTTTTTCGACTGGAAGAAAATGGATCGCCTGCCGCGCGGCCTGGCGCCGGAAAGCGTGCTCAAGCACCGGTTCGGCGACTGGGTGTCGCGACCCTGGCTGGACCGCGCCGCCTTCGGCAGCCTCACCTGGTATTTTCCACTCAGCCGGTTGTGGGCAGCAGCCAATGTCGCCGAGGGCGACCCGGACCGATTCGCTGCGGAGGTCCCCTTCGCGGGGGGCGATGGGCCGGAAGGCTGGCTGCTGGACCAGGCCCTGCAGGGCGTGCGCGGCGCACGGCGACGCTATATGCGCATCCAGGACGAATGGGAGCGGGTCTGCTTCGGCGGTTCCGCCCGCGCGCCGAGCCGGATTGTCGAGGCCGAACTGGAGCGCCGCACGGCCGGGCGCATCTGGATGGCGTCCAGAGGGCTGCTGGCGCCGTTGTTGTCGAATGACGGCATTCCGCCGGTGCGCTGGCAGACACCAGACCCGGACGCGTTGCTGACGGAACTGGCTCCCATGCTGGCCGACCCCGCCGCCTTTTATGCACCGCCCGATCCGCTGCCCGCGATCGAACGCTCGCAAAAGGTGCCGGGCCCGGAAGGCGTCGAATACTGGCTGAAATTTCCGTCCAAGGGCGGCGAGACCGCCTGGTCCAAGGTGTACGAGCCGGAGGAGCCATCCGACCGACTACCGACCGCGATCCTCTGCCACGGCCTCTGCGTCGAACAGGAACTGTGGGGAACCACGGCTGGCATTCCCCATGCGCTGATCCGCCAGGGCGTGCGCGTGATCGCGCCAGAGGCGCCTTGGCACGGGCGGCGCATGCTGCCCGGCCGTTACGGTGGAGAACCGCTGATCGCCACCGCGCCGCGCGGCGCGCCGGACCTGTTCCGCGCCGCCCTGTCCGATATCGCAACGCTGACCGGCTGGGCGCGCGGCCAGGGCAGCCATATCGTGGCCATTGGCGGCACCAGCCTGGGCGCGCTGACCACCCAGCTTGCCGCGACCCAGGCCAAAGCCTGGCCGGCGGCGTTGCGCCCCGATTTCCTGTTGCTTGTCACCACCAGCGGCAGCCTGCGCCAGGTCGCGGTGGACGGCGAACTCGGCGAGGTGTTCGGGCTGGACAAGGCGCTGGGAGAAGCCGGCTGGACCGACGAGTCGCTACAGAGCCTCAGCCCGCTGACCGACCCCGACGACCAGCCCGTCATGCCGCCCGAGCGCATAATCATGGTGCTGGGCCGCGAGGACAGCGTCACAGCCTTCGACGAGGGCCGCGACCTGGCGGAGCGCTGGAAAATCCCGGCGGAAAACCTCTACATCCGCGACCAGGGCCATTTCTCCGCCGCCGTCGGCGTCATCCACGACGATGCCCCGGTACAACAGTTGTATGATATGATGAACCGTGCGGGGTAAGATGGGTTGCCGGTTTAATCTCGAAGGAGTCGTTCGATGAGAACCTGGTCGCAAAAATTCCTCGATACGTGGGACGGCCTCAGCCCCTGGAGCCAGTATGGCCTTACAGTCGTAGCCTCGCTGGCCCTGCTGTGGTGGGGCCTGGAAATTCTTGCCCTCCTCTAGCGCGTTATTGCAAGCATACAAAACGCCTAAACCCGTTGTGTAAGTCCTCGCGCGCCCTATATTCGCGCCATGACCATCGAACTACCCGATCTGCCGAAAGGATCCCGCATCGTCGTCGCGATGTCGGGTGGCGTCGATTCATCCGTCACCGCGGCATTGCTGGCCGAGGCGGGTTACGATGTCGTGGGCGTGACGCTGCAGCTCTACGATCACGGCATG
>DAOVHN010000180.1 GCA_030671915.1 Pseudomonadota bacterium | reverse complement strand
TGCTCCGCCAGTCGATAATCCAGCCGATGAACCCGCGACCCTCGGCATTGGTCTCCATCCTGTAATTTTCGTCGTTGCGGGCCATCTCAACCTCGGCCGTCATCATATGGAAACCGCCGAGATACCCCTCATAGCCAAGCGCCACGCCTTCCGCCGATGCGGCTGGCCGCGGCCCCGCGATCGCCAGAAGAATAGCGAAAACAGCCATCACCAGACCGGTCATCACGACCTGCCGAAGTCTCCTGACGGGATGTTCCACCGCCAGCGCCGTTCCACTCTTCCGCCTTCGTCCTAAATTCATTGCACGCTATCCCCGGGAAAATACCGTTCTGTTTTTCAAGCGCTGAAATTCCACAGCTAAAGATATGGTGGCGCGGCCATACAGGCCAGTAACATTCTGTTTCAATTGGTATCGGCGGGTTAACCCGGGTTAACCAACCGTGAATCGGCTTCCCGCCGCTTGACAGGCCGCCGGACGGGCCTTAAATCTGCCGCGCATTCTGGTTATCCGGGCGCGTAGCTCAGCGGGAGAGCACTGCCTTCACACGGCAGGGGTCACAGGTTCAATCCCTGTCGCGCCCACCATCGAAACCCCAAGGGAAACCTTGGGGTTTTGTCGTTTCAGTCCCAGCTTCGCGTCACTTGCCGCCAAGTTCGTAAAGGGCGTTGGCGGCGGTGCCGGCCACCTTGTGGCGCGGGTAGTAGATTGCGCTGGCGAGCTTGCCGCGCCGCCTGCCCTGGCGGAACTGATCGGGATCGTCGACACCGTTCTCCACCACCGCCTTTTCATATTCCTCGCTAGCGCGGGCGCGGGCCTTGAACAGGGCCATCTGCACGCGGCTGTAAACGCCGACAGCGCCGTCGCCAGAGGTTTCAATGGCGCAGAAATTCGCCTCTGGATATTTTGCGGTTACCAGCGACTGGACACCGTCGGACACGCCGGAGGAAGGCATGCAGCCGAACGGCTTCACGCTGACCACCATATGCGCCTTTTTCTTCATGACCGCCTCGATGACCTTGGCGACTTCCAGATGCCCCTCGCCGCCGCGCAACTCGATCGGATACATTTTCCGGGCGATGCTAGCGAGGTGGTTCATGTCGGGCAGACTGTAATGCTTCAGGCCGGCGGCGCGGGCATAGGCGGCAAAAGTGGCCCGGGAGACGAAATCGATCAGCCTGCAGGCGGCCAGGGTGAGCAGCGGCGAATCATTCTCCGCCTTGTGCCTCCGGCCGTCAGGGCGCCGTAGCATCATGCGTTCGCGGATATCGTGCATGACCTCCCATAGCTCATACAGGAGAAAGTTGCTTACGGGCTGAATATCGCATTCGGCGCCCTCGCTTTCCAGAAATCGCTGCAGTTGGTAGTTGCCGTCGCCTTCGGTGGTCATGGCCCAGAACTCGCCGATGATCGCGACCTTGGGCTTGGGCATGAGGCGGTTGACCTCGACCCGGTCGAGTACCTTGCGGCCGCGGCGAAGCGCACGCCATACGCTCTTGCCCCTGCGAAACGCGTCGCACAGGATATCCCTGCACTCCTCGATCGCCGCGTCGGTGGCGCCGGGAATGAGCTCGTAAGGCCGGATGCGGCAAACAATCAGATTCATCACATCCCCGGCAATGACGCATTTGTAGCCCGCAACGGTGATGGGCAGGTCCAGCTTCAGCCCGGCGACGTTCGGGTCGCGCTTGTGCTCGCCGAATTTCCGAACATCCATGATGCGAAAGCCGTCGAAACCGGCGTCGCGCAGCACCTTGCGATATTCGGTGATGTAGCTTCCCAAACGGCAGGGGCCGCAGGAGCCGATCGTGGCGAAGACGTATCCGTCGACGATATCGGCCGGATCCATGCCCTCGTCGTCGCGAAGATGAATAAGATATTTCAACAGGTTGCCGACCGTGAAGTAGGTCGGGTTACATTGCCCGCGATTGCCGAACTCCTTGCCCCATTGCAGCGAGGCCGTATCCGGGCAATCCAGCGCCTTGACCTTGTATCCGAAGCGGCAGATAGCGGCCTCCAATAACGCCTCGTGCATGCGGGTCAGGCCGCCGAACAGAATCGTCGTGGTGGCGCGCTGCCCTTCAGTGAAGGGAATAGCATCGGAATCGCGCCAGTGCTGCCGGTCCTCTTCCAGCCCCAGCCGCCGGCGTTCTTCCGCCTCGAAGGTTCTCAGGTCGGCCTCGATCTCGGCAACCGCGCGCGCCGCCGCCGCGCATCCGTTCACCTTCCTGGTTGTGGAATTCTGCATTTCGCCTCACTCCTCTGCTCTATTCGGCTGCCTCGCGGATGTTTTTCGGCTGCCCTTCCCCGCCCGCTGGGATCGCCGCGCCGGCATTCGGTCCACCCGCTTCGCCGGCACCGTCGATTCCGGCGTCTCCGGTATCTTCCGCGCCTTCGTTCAGATAGATCTCGAACGCCTCCTCCATGGCCTGCCGGGCGCCGGGGGCCGCTATCCGGATGTTGTCCTCCAGCTCAACCCGATATGCCGCCAACAGTTCGCGCCGCCGGGCCACCAGGGACTGCTCCAGCGCCGATCGCCTGGCCACAAGGTCCTCCAGCCGCTCCTTGTACAGGTCCAGGGCGTAGGCGTAGGTCTTGACCCTGAGGCGGATGGAGCCGCCGGGCTTGTTGGCATCCAGGTCGTGCAGCGCCAGATAGGGCGTGTCGCTGGCCCCGATAATGCTGTCGATGATCCCGTAGGTCGGCGAATCGTTCCCGCATTTGAAACTGGAAAGGTCGAGAACCGCCACATTGGGATGCCGGGCGGCGAACTTGGCGGCCCAGACCTTCTGGGCGCTGTTGGCGGAATAGTTCTCGGGCCAGACATCGTTGATATCGAAGACGTCCCTTATGCGGCCGCTGGCCAGATCGTCCTTGAAGAAGCGCGCCAGCCAAGCCGGATCCTTCGGGATCGAGCGGATCGACAGGACCGGATAGCCCAGCGCTTGGAATTCCTCCAGGACGTCGTGGTTAATGCCCGAGTCGTTATGGTAGGGTCGGCCCAGCATCAGCAGGACCACCCCGTTTTCCCGTTCCGCCTTGGTCAGCATTTCCAGACTGCGGCGCTGCAGCTCGCTATCGCAAAGCCGCATCGCCTCCCAGCCCCGCAGGCAGGCCCAGTCGTTTTCGTCCCGGGTGACGCCCAGCCGCTCGCCCCATGTATCGAACAGCTGCTGGCGGGTCAGGTTCTCGATCCCGAAATTCAACGGGTCATAAATAAATTCCACGCCAGCGGCGGCGAAGAAATCCTTCTCCTTGGTAAAGGCCGCCGCGGCGACCGCCGGCGAGCCCGCGACGATCGGGCAAGCGGCGGAGCCCTGGATGTGGCTGACGAAAGTCGGCATCGCCGTAATTCCTGGGAACCAGATATAATCCAGCGGCCTGCGGGACTGCTTGTGATGCAGCAGGTTGTGAATATGCGCGAGGCTGACCTTCGATGGATAGCAGGGGTCGATAGAGCCGTACTTGCCCCCCTCCTGCCACAACTGCTCGGAGGTCTCGTCGGAAAACACCACGTTGCGCGGCGCGATCCCCAGCGCCGCCAGATAGCCGCGCAGGAACGGCCCGAAGGCGTAAAAGTTGAGAACCCGGGGGATGCCGATGCGGATTTCCTTGCGGCGTTCGCGCGCTGCCTCGGAACTCGCCTGGAAGCCCCGCTTTACCGGGCGACGCCGGACGGGACCGCACCCGAACCAGGCCCTGCCTACCTGCTCGTCGATGATCGGCGTCGCCTCGGTCGGCGGCGGCGCGACATCGTGGAATTGTTTGAAGGCCAGAACCGCATCATATTCCACCAGGTTTGGATATTCGCCCCTCAGGCGTTTGCGCTCCTGGTTGAGGCGGACCACTTCCTCCTTCGATTCCACCGTGCCTTTCTCGCAGGAGAACCCGGCGATATAGCGGCTCTTGCCGCCGTCCGGCGTTACCGTATCAATAAAGGTGCGGGAACAGTTGTTGGTGCAGAACGTGCACCGCGTTTCCTTGTCGGTGCGCGTGGTGAAGGCCAGGTCGATGATCGCGTCGAGGCCAATGCAGCGGCTGCGCCCGCGCCGTTCGACAACCCGGCGGGCCTCCAACGCCGCGCCGATCGCACCTGCCTCGCCACAATGGGGATGCACCATGATTTCGGCGCCGGGCACGCGTTCCGCGATATAGTCCACCTGCGCCTTGACGGCGGCGAGGTTATGCTGGGTTCCGCCCTGCAGGACGAACTTACGGCCGAGTTCGGCCATGCGCGGGATCTGCACAACATACTGCCAGATATTCTTCGGCAGCACCCGGGCGAGGCCGGCGAACAGTTCTTCGCGCGTAAATCCCTCCTTCTGGAAATTGACCCGGTCGGTATCCAGGAAGACGGCGCAGCCATAGCTGAATTTTGGCGACAGCTCCGCGCCGAAGGCGATATCGGCATAATCCCGAATATCGACCCCGAACTGGTCCGCCATGGCCTGCAGCAGCATGCCGTTGCCCGCCGAGCACTGGTTGGAAAGGCGGAAGTTACGAACCGTGCCGTTTTGCAGGAACAGGACCTTGATATCCTGGCCGCCGATGTCGCAGATGACATCCACATCGTCGCCGCAATAACGGGTCGCGCTGATCATATGCGCCACCGTCTCCACGATATTGGCGTCGCATCGGATGGCGCTATCGAGCACGTCCGCCGCATAGCCGGTGACGCCAAATCCCAGAACCTCCAGCGTGCATAGCCGGTCGGTGGCGAAGGCCCGGATCGCCGCCATGATTTCCTTGGCATCAATGATCGGGTTACCCTTTGAGATTATATACTGCTTTGTCAGAATCTCGCCGTCCTCGCCAATCAGCACGGCCTTGGAGCTGGTAGAGCCACCGTCGAAGCCGATATAGCCGCGGATATGCGTTCCAGGCGGCAGATCGGGCGGCGTGAAACCGGGCGTGCCGTACCGCGCACGGAAATCTTCGAGGTCGTCGTCCCCAGTAAGCAGCGGCGGTCCCGCGGTGGGCCCGAGTTGCGCCTTGCGCCCGTTGGCGATGAAATTCCTGAGATTATCGAGTCCCAAATAAACGCCTTCTTCCCCGGGCTCCTCCATGCCGAACATCGCCGCCCCGCGCGCGGCGTAGTATTGCGCGTTATCCGGCGCGAAGATCAGCTGGTCCAGGTCGGCGTCGGGCTGCTCATGGCCCCGCTCCACCCAGGTTTCGGGGATGCGCAGGCGCCAGCATTCCTGCAGGAAGGGCAGGAAACTGTTGGGGCCGCCCAGCAGCAACACCTTGTCGCGAAGCGTGTTGCCGCGGGTCAGCACCGACAGGTTCTGCATCACGATCGCATCGATCAGCGAGTTCATAAGCTCGTCGGAGGGGACCCCGGCCTTGATCAGGTTCACGATATCGGTCTCGGCGAACACCCCGCATTTCGCGGCTACATTATGAAGCCGCCCCGGATCGAATCTCAGCGTCGCCAGCTCATCGCGCGGCATGCCCAGTTTGATCAGGCATTTGTCGATGGTCGCCCCGGTCCCGGACGCGCATTTGTCGTTCATCGAGGCGATGACCTGGCGTTCGCCGGTCTTGTGATTTTCCTTGAAAACAATGATCTTGGCGTCTTGGCCGCCGAGTTCAATGACGCTGTTTACTTCCGGATGGAGCCGTTCGACGGCGATGGAGACAGCATTGACTTCCTGGACGAAGCGAGAGCCCAGTTGCGCGGCGATTGGACCGGCGCCGGAACCGGTGATGAAAGTCCTGATGTCGGTATGTTCGCGGTCGGGGAAGGCCCGTTCGATATACGCCAGCATTTCGGCGACGACTTC
>DAOVHN010000653.1 GCA_030671915.1 Pseudomonadota bacterium | reverse complement strand
CCCGATCGCGCCCGCCGGCTGTTGCGACTGGGCGAAAACCAAAAAGGCGACGATCCAGGTGCGATAGCCGAACAGCTCCCGGTTATGGACGGCATAGCCCAGCGTGAAGGCCAGCGCGCGGCGGTTGGCGAAGACCGGGCGGAAGTCCAGCAGCCGGGTCGCCGGCAGCGCATCCTCCGCCGGCGGCTTCGGCCGCAGAACCCAGAAGGCGAAGACGATTGCCAGCGCCGGCCCGATTGCCGACAGGATGAAGGCCCAGCGCCAGTCGAACGTCGCCGCCAATTCGCCAGCGATCACGAATGACAAGCTGGAGCCGACACCGAAACTGGAGGTGTAGAAGGCGACGGCACGGCTCTGGTATTTTTCCGGCAAGGCGTCGGTCAGCGCCTTCAGGCCCGGCATGTAGGTGCCCGCCAGTCCGACACCCTGCAGGAAACGCCACAGGCTGGCGCTTGCTACACCGTCCGCCGCGACCGCGAAACCTAGCGCCGCCACGCAACTGAGCGCCATCGCGATCAGATAGATGCGCCGTGGATCAACCCGGTCGGTCAGGCTGACCAGCACCGGCACCGACATCAGATAGCCGGCGAAATAGACGCCGCCGATCCAACCGGCCTCGGTATTGCTGAGGTCCCATTCGGCGCGGAATGTCGGCAGCAGCGCGGGGAAAGTCGCGAAGGTCGCCATGCCCAGCGTTTCCGCCACACACAAGGCGAGGATCAGCATGGCGGGGGACGAGGGCCGGCTGATCACGGGGTGGCCTTATGTTGTGATATCGTAACGATCCTCGGAATCAGATGTGGATCGGCCGACCAGCCACCGCCAGCGCCGCCTCCTTGACCGCTTCGTTCAAGGTCGGGTGGCCGTGGCAGGTCCGCGCCACGTCTTCCGCCGAACCGCCGAACTCCATCGCCAGGACGATTTCGTGGATCAAGTTACCCGCGTCGGGACCGATGATATGGGCGCCCAGCACGCGGTCGGTTTTCGCATCGGCCAGAATTTTCACGAAGCCGTCGGTATCCATGTTGGCGCGCGCGCGGCTGTTGGCGGTGAAGGGGAACTTGCCGGAGCGGAATTCGACGCCGGCTTCCTTCAACTGCTCCTCGGTCTTGCCGACCGACGCGACCTCCGGCCAAGTGTAGACGATGCCGGGGATCGCATCGTAATTGATATGCGCCGACTGCCCGGCGATGATTTCCGCGCAGGCCGCGCCCTCGTCCTCGGCCTTGTGCGCCAGCATCGGGCCGGGCACGCAGTCGCCGATCGCGTATATGCCATCGACCGACGTTTTGAAATGGCCGTCGATCTCGATGAAACCGCGCGGCCCCACTTCCACGCCGGCCTTGTCCAGACCGAGACCCTCCGTGTAAGGCCGACGGCCAATGGCCACCAGCACCGTATCGCAATCGAAGGTCTCGGCGTCGCCCCCCTTGGCCGGTTCCACCGTCAGCGTGACCCCGGACTTGCCCGCCTTCGCGCCGGTCACCTTCGAGCCGAGCCGCAGCTTCATGCCCTGCTTCTTCATGGTTCGTGCGAAGTTCTTTGAAATCTCGCCGTCCATCTCGGGCAGGATGCGGTCGAGGAATTCGACGACGGTTACTTCCGCGCCAAGCCTGCGCCAGACCGAACCCAGCTCCAGCCCGATGACGCCGCCGCCGACCACGACCAGATGCTTCGGCACCTTCGGCAATGCCAGCGCGCCGGTGGAGGAGACGATTTGCTTCTCATCGATCTCGACGCCGGGCAACGGCATTACGTCCGAGCCCGTGGCGATCAGGATGTTCTTCGTGTCCAAGGTGCTGGCCTTGCCGCCATCCACCGGGGTGGCGGCGACCTTGCCGGGCCCCTCAATGACGCCGGCGCCCTTGATATAGTCGACCTTGTTCTTCTTGAAGAGGAATTCGACGCCCTTGGCCAGGTCGTCGACCACCTTCTCCTTGCGCGCCATCATGGTCTTG
>DAOVHN010000279.1 GCA_030671915.1 Pseudomonadota bacterium | reverse complement strand
CGAGCACCCGCGCCACCTGCCCACCCCAACGCATCCCCGGCCCCCCAGCCGCGCCGCAGCGGCCGACCAACGACTATGCGTCGTCGATCACTGAGGTGAATGAGGATATGCCGACCAGATCGAACATCTCCAATTCGTCTTCGCCAGGCAACTCGTCGATTTCGCGATAGATGACCTCGACATCCGGCGGCGTCAGGGCGGCAACGGTCAACAGGCCCAGGCTGGGCAGCGAGGCTACCACCGCCCCGCGATTGACGAATTGCGGCAGGGTGACGCCCAGTTCGGCGAGTTCCTTCGTGCGCACCCGCACGCCACTCATGGCGATCAGGCCGATCCTCATGACACGGTCTCCCCGACCTCGATGCCCAGCAATTCCAGCAGGTCGCCATAGCAGCGCAGTTCGACCATCTCTTCGTCGGTGATGTAGATGCCATAGCGCCGTTCGGCGGCAGCCAGCAGGCGCAACACGTCGAGGCTGTCGATGTAGAGCGCGTCCTGCAGGTTGGTTTCGGGGGTCAAGGGGCCGATCTCGCGCCGGACGATGCTGGCGATCATTTGCCTGAGGTCGCTGTCGGTCGGTGTAATGGTCATCGGTCCGCCTCCTCGTCATCGCCGGTTTTCAGATAGCCGGCCCAGCCGCCCCAGGCAGCGATGCACAGCGCCAGCGTGACCGCGAAGGCCGGCGGCGCGGTGAGATATTTCAAGGGTTCCCAGAAGGCCGCGGCGATCAGGGCGGCGGGCAGCGCCACATTGCCGAAATTCATGCAGCCCAGCGCCCCGCGCATCGCCTTCACGCCCAGCGGTAGGCCGGGGATCTGGCGGGCCAGGATCAGGTTCAGGAAAGCCAGCCCGAAGAAGGCGATATGGCCCAGCCGCAACAGCCGGCGCGGCAGGTCGCCGTAATCGCCGATGGCGTCGGGCACGGGCACCGGCCCGCCGAAGGACCAGAGCCCGATCAGCATGCCGCTGAGCGCGCCCAGCGCTAAGCTGGTCAGCGCGATCGAGCGGTTCAGCGCGGCCAGCCGCCGGGTCGTCCAACCATCGCCGGGTCGCGCGTCAATGTCGGTGCAAAGCGTATCCATGCGCCGCATTGAAACGGGAGCCGCGAGAAATGCGAAGCGATATGGATTTCCGTGCTCGCGGCGATTACCCGCCGGCGTAGCGGTCCGCGGCGGCGGGCGGCACCGGCGGCCTCGAGCCTGGTCAGCGTCGTCGGAACATTCGGGCGATGGCGGATTCGCCGAGGGGTTCGGTTTGCTTTACCTTCAGGCTTTCCGCCCATTCTCGGGCGAAGTCGCGTTGCAGGCTGAGATTGACCGTCACGACCACGCCCATGGCGATCATCGCCCCGAGGCTGGCCAAGGCCATGTCTTTGTGCGCGTCCCAGATGTCGCCCTGCGTTCCCAGGTAGGCCATGCCGAGGTCGCCGCCCAACAGCAAGGCCGCGCCCCACTCGATGAGTTCGTAGGCCATGGAGGTCGACATGGCGACGTCCAGGGGTAGGAAATAGCCCCAGAATCCCCGGACATTGGCGACGCGCAGGAAGACCTCGCGGATCGGGTAGGCAAGCAGAAGCCCATAGCAGAAATGCACCAGCCGATCGAAGTGATTTCTCTCCCAGCCCATCGCCTCGTTGAGCGACCGGCCGAACAGCGCTTGCGTCCATTCGTTATAGGGAACCTGCGCATAGGTATAATGCGCCCCGACCGCGTGCAGGCACAGGAACAGGAAGATCAGCGTGTAGGAGACGCGCGAAAACGGAAACCATCGCCAGGTCGCCGCCATCCCCGCCACAAACACAACGACCAGCAGGTTTTCGAGTATCCAGTCCTCGCGATAAAGCGGCGAAATGGCCAGCGCCGCCCAGATAACGGCGAACAAGACCGCGAGAATCAGCAGATATTTCCTGTGCGAGGCATACATTGGCGCGTCCCCAATCTGTCGATCTTGTTGTTGATTCGCCGCGCAGCTTGGCGACCGGGGGCATTTTCTCATAAGATCGGTTTGAAGGGAAACCCCGGCCTTCGGGCCGTCAGCATAAGGACGGGAAAAATGTGCCGCGCGCTACTTTATCTCGGTGAACCGGTTCTGCTGGACGACCTGTTTTACCAGCCGGACAATTCGCTGGTGAAACAATCCTATATGCCGACCATGCTGGACATGCTGAACCTCGCCGGTTTCGGCATGCGGGCATGGGATGGGGATTCGCACCGGCCGGAGCGGCCATACAGCTATTCCTCGCCGACACTGCCGGTGTTCGATCGCAACCTTAAACAATTGGCGGAGAAGGTGCATGCCAACTGCGTGCTGGCCCATGTGCGCGGCGTTTCCTACAGCACCAGGTCGGTGATTTCGTCGGAAAACACCCACCCCTTTTCATTTCCTGGCTGCCGCATCGCCATGGCCCATAACGGCGACCTGTACCGTTTCCAGGACATGAAGCAGCATCTGGCGGAGCATGTGCGGCCCGACATCCTGCCCCTGATCGAGGGCACGACCGACAGCGAGTGGATATACGCGTTGCTGCTGTCGCAGCTTGAGGATCCGAAAGGCCCATTGGATCAGGCGGAGTTCCGCCACGCAATCGATGCGGTATTCGCCATCATCCGCGACGTGCGGACGCGCGAGGGCATCGTCACCTCGTCGTCGGTCAACCTGTTTGTCACTGATGGCGAGCGGTTGGCGGCGGTGCGCTACTGCTTCGATTTCGGCTGCTACAAGACGGAAAGTCCGGCGGCGGTGCACGAGGCCAATCTCAGTTACCTGAGCCTGTGGTACACGCTGGGCCGGGAATACGGCTTCCATAACGGCGACTGGAAGATGATCGGCGGCAACGGAACCGCTAAATCAGTGATGGTGGCTTCGGAGCCGCTGACCCGCGACACCAGCGCCTGGCTGGAAGTGCCGGAATACAGCATGCTTTACACCACCGTACGCGATGGCCAGCCGGTGGCCGAGGTCGAGCATCTGGCGGCGTGAGGTTTTATACCAAGGATCAACGAGCCTTGGTATTAGGGCCCGGAAGAGGCCGTCTTCGGCGCAACAAGGCTGGCGATCGAGCGGTGTTCTTTCATGGCGGTGTGAGTGATTTCGTGGGACAGGCGCCGGTTGGCGCGCGCCAGCGATTCCAGTTGCGTATCGCAAAGGGCCGCCTGAAAGCGGAATGACAGCCAGGAGCGGTCGGCCTCCAGCGCCCGGAAATCGGCTGCGGCGACTTCCAGTAATGTGGTTTCCGACGAGCTGTGGCAACCGCGTGCACGCGGGCGCTCGGCGATGACATCGTCAGCTCCGCAGACCTTGCCGGGACCGGCGATTTCCAGCGGATAGTGGTGGCCGCCGTCGACGCAACACATGGTCAGCGCACCGCGCACCACGATGAACAGCGAATCCGAATCGTCGCCTTCCTCGAACAAGGTGATCCCCCTGGGCAGGGTAAATATTCTGGCGAGCTTCACCAGGTCGTCGATATCGGTTTCCCTGAGTTCCTGGAAAAACGGCAGGATGGGCAGGAACGCCCGGAAGTCGAAGGACATCGGCTGCTCCAGTTCCCGTGCGCGCGGCGCCAGTGTGATCGATTCCGGAGGCCGCGACAGGCTGGAGGCGGCATGCTCGACGATCTGGATATTCAGGTTCCTGAGCCGGTCCGCCATGACGCGCATGATCTGGCGCAGGATACAGAATGCCGCAATATCGTGCTGGGCGACCGAAGCGCGAAAAAAACGCCGATCCATGCGAAAGCCGGTAACCGGCCCGGCGCAGCGCACCGAGGCCGTCCGCATGCCCTCTTCCAGAAGGCTGGTCTCGCCGATCATGGCGTCAGCGCCGACCCGGGCGACCACCACTTCGCCGCCGCCCGGCAGCCGGGTCAGTATCTCGGCCTCGCCATTGGCAATGAAGATGGCGCTGTCCGCGGGTTCGCCCTGGCGGAAGATGAAATCGCCCCCGGCGAAGCTCTCGCGTTCCAGCCCGTGGGCGATCATCGCGAGATCGCGGTCCTCGACCTCGCAAAACAGTGTCAGCCGGCGGACGTCCTCGAGCGTTACCCTAGTGTTCATTAGCGGCTAAACTTCCCTAATCCCACGGCAGACGGTCGGATGCGTCGGCGTCGGTCTCGCCGGCGGCATAGCTGTCCCACTCGGCGGGAAGCGGGAACCATCGCAGCTTTTCGAAATCCGGTGAAAATTCCGGCGTTTCGATTTGCCGACCGCGCGCATTCTCGGCGGCCCATTCGAAAACGCCCAAGGCCTCGTGCAGATAGCGCGGCAGCACGCTCTCCGGTTCGGTCACGCGCCGCGCCCGGTATTCCATGGCGCCGGTCGCATAGGAGATGTCCGTCAGTCTCAGCGGCGGTTCCGGCACCGAATCACCAACATACCACTTGCCGCTTTGCGGGTCGAAACTGTATGCGGGCAGCAGTT
>DAOVHN010000549.1 GCA_030671915.1 Pseudomonadota bacterium | reverse complement strand
GTGCTGGCGTCATAGCCGGCATAGGGATTGCGGCCATAGGCGCGCATGTTCGGATTGTTAGGCACGAGAACCATTCCCTGGGGCGCTCGCTTGCGGAAATTGCCCCACGATTCCAGGCGGGACGGCAAGGCTTTCAGCACCGTGCCCGTCAACTCCCCGATGATCGCCTCGCCGAGGAACTGCTGCCACCAGCTTTCGGTCTGGCGGTCATACATGACGAGGTCGGAATTGCGCAGCATGCCAGAGGTGCCGAAATCCAGCACCCGGGCATCGACACGGCGGTCGAATACCATGGCGGCGTTGCACAACGGACAGAAGGTTACCGCCACCGGCACGCCGCCGACCGTATCGTTGGCGATTTCATGCCAGATCAGGATGCTTAGCGGATAGGCCTTGGCCTCGCCACCGATGACCACGCCGACCACCGGTTCGGTATCGGCCAGGCGGGTGGCCTCGGACACGGGCAGGAATTTCGGATTGTCGATCGGCGGAATGCCGTCCCGGGGCGGGCCGCCCGACATGATTTCGTCGAGTGGAACCGACGCCTTCGAGAAATCTGTATTCGGCCACTCCGCGCGCTTGTACTCCGGAAAGGCCAGGGCCGCGCCGCCCGCCGCAACCGCCAGCGTCAGCGCGACAATTAACCAGCGTATTCTGTTCATGGGCGCCAGTTTCCCCGGCTTTGGCGCTCCGGGCAAGTCACCTATGTGTTATTTCCGGTTTACTGCCCACGGTGATTTCCGGCAGGTCGCCGTCCCAGCGTTCGATCTCGACCAGAACGCTTTCGGCGATCGGCCCCTGACCCAGCTTCGAGGTTCCCCGATCCTGGGTCAGGATGTTCGGATTGCCGTGCCGGTCCATGGATCCTTTTTTCCCCGGCTCCAACGGGTCGTACCAAGCGCCGGTCTGCAGGCGCACGACGCCGGGCCGCACATCCTCGCTGACCGTTGCCCCGGCCAGGCAGGCGCCGCGCCCGTTGAACAGCCGTACGATATCGCCGTCCGCTATATTGCGCGCGGCCGCGTCGCCGGGGTGAATCCAGACCGGCTCGCGACCCCGCAGCTTGGTGGAACGGCTCAACCCGCTGATATCCAACTGGCCGTGCAGCCGCGTCGCCGGCTGGTTGGAAATCAGGTGCAGCGGGAATTCGCCGGCCTTTTCCGCGCCCAGCCATTCCCGCGGCTCCAGCCAGACCGGATGGCCGGGGCAGTCGTCATAGCCGAAGGAGGCGATCTTCTCGGAGAATATCTCGATCCGGCCCGATGGCGTGCGCAGCGGGTACGAATCGGGATCGGTGCGGAAGTCCTCGAACATGACATAGGGTTTGTCCGGCCCGGGGAACTCCACGTGACCCTGTTCCCAGAATTCGTCGAAATCCGGCAACTCGGCTTCGAACCGGGCCGCCTGCTGGCGGCATACATCGTAGATATGGCGCAGCCATTCCATCTCGTCGCGCCCTTCGGTGAAGGTCTCGCGGAAGCCCAGCCGTCCGGCCAGCGTACTGAATATGTCGAAATCGTTGCGGGCATCGCCCACGGGTTCGATCGCCTTGTGCATCGCCAGGATAAACCGGTCGCGCGAGCTTGCGGTGACGTCGTTGCGCTCCAGCGATGTCGTCGCGGGCAAAACGATATCGGCGTGGCGCGCCGTCGAGGTCCACCAGGGTTCGTGCACGATCACGGTATCCGGCCGCCGCCAGGCCTCGACCAGCCGGTTGAGATCCTGGTGATGATGGAACGGATTGCCGCCGGCCCAGTAGACCAGCTTGACATCGGGATAGGTGATGCGTTCGCCGTTGAAATCGATCGTCTTGCCGGGTTCCAGCAGCATGTCGGCGATCCGCGCCACCGGGATCGTCAGGCCGGTGGGATTGCTGCCCGCTTGCATCAGCGGGATCGGCACTGGGCGCCGCGGGTTGCCCATGCCGCCCTCGGCCCCGTAACCGAAGCCGAAGCCGCCGCCCGGCAGGCCGATCTGGCCCAGCAGGGACGCCAGCACGACCAGCATCCAGTATGGCTGCTCGCCGAACTCGGCGCGCTGCAACGACCAGCTTGCGGACAGCATCGTACGGGTCGAGGCCATGCGCCGGGCGAGGTTGCGGATGGTATCGGCGGGAACGCCCGACAGCGCGGCGGCCCAGTCAGCATCGCGTGGCTGGCCGCCGTCCTCGCCCATCAGATAGGCCCGGAATGGCTCGAAGCCGGTCGTGTAGCGCTCCAGGAACGCGGTGTCGTGAAGCCCTTCCGACACGAGTGTATGGGCAAGGCCCATCATGACGGCGGTATCGCTGCCGGGCGCCGGAGCCAGCCATTCGGCCTCGATATAGTCCGGTGCGTCGCTGTGCAGGGGGCTGATCGAGACGAACTCGACGCCGGCTTCGCGCGCGCGGCGCAGCCATGGCTGCGCCGTGTGTTCGCCCGAACCGCCGGATTCGATCTGTGTATTCTTGATCGGTACGCCGCCGAACATCACCATCAGCTTCGTGTTTTCGGTAATGCT
>DAOVHN010000042.1 GCA_030671915.1 Pseudomonadota bacterium | reverse complement strand
TCGCAATCCTCGCACAACAGTTCGCAGGAGTTGGACTCGCGCATGCCCAGCTTGTCCAGCTTCTGCGCGGTGGAGAAACCCTCGAACCCCTTCTCGATCAGGAAGACCGTAATGCCCTTGCTGCCCGCCTCCGGGTCGGTCTTGGCGTAGACAACCAGCGTGTCCGCGTCCGGCCCGTTGGTGATCCACATCTTGGTGCCGTTGAAGATATAGCGGTCGCCCTTGCGCGTCGCCCGCAGTTTCATCGACACCACGTCGGAGCCCGCGCCCGGCTCGCTCATCGCCAGCGCGCCGACATGCTCGCCGGAGATCAGCTTGGGCAGGTAGCGCTGTTTTTGCTCCTCGCTGCCGTTGCGGCTGATCTGGTTGACGCAGAGATTGGAATGCGCGCCGTAGCTGAGGCCCACGCTGGCGGACGCCCGGCTGATTTCCTCCATCGCCACCACATGTTCCAGATAGCCCATGGCGGCGCCGCCGTATTCCTCCTCGACCGTCACGCCAAGCAATCCCATGGCGCCCATCCTGGGCCAGAGGTCCATGGGGAATTCGTTGGTCCGGTCGATTTCCTCGGCGCGCGGCGCAATCTCGGCGGCCGCGAAATTCGCCACCTGCTCGCGCAGCATGTCGGCGGTCTCGCCCAGATCGAAATCGAAGGATGCGGGGGCGTTGGGTATGGACATTACGGTCTCCGAATTCAGCCGGCCGGCCGGTGCGGCGCGGGCTCGAGGCACATCAGGGTTTGCAGGCCGGTGGCGCAGAGTTTCTCCTGTCCACCGTCCACGGCGAATACGTCCGAGCGGGTGACCGTCAGCGTGCGGCCCGGACGCAACACCTGGCCGCGGGCGATCAGCCGCTCGCCCTTGGCGGGCGCAACGATATTCAGTTTGTACTCGACGGTCAGCACCGTCATTTCCGCCGGCATCAGCGAGAAGGCCGCGTAACCGCCCGCATTGTCGGCCAACGTGCCGATCACGCCGCCATGGAAATAGCCATGCTGCTGCGTCAACCCTTCATCGTAGGCCAGCGCGATCTCCGTCCGCCCCGGCTCGACAAGCAGCAGTTCGGCCCCCAGCGTGTTCATGAAAGCCTGCCGCGCAAAGCTGTCGCGCACGACGCGCTCGAAATCGGGGTTGCGGGTTTCGAAGGCGGTCATGGGCGCGCCCCCGCACGAACCTGCATGAACCGGGCGAAAAAAAGGATTACCGCAGAGACACAGAGACACGGAGATTCTCTTCCATCCTCCCCTCGACTCTGCCGCTGGTCGGGGCGCAACAAGGGAGATATGGGGATAAGGGGGATATGAAGATAAGGACTTATTTGCGGCCACCGGCCGCGATCCTTCCTTATCCCCCTATCTCCCCTATCCCCACATCCCCCTTTGGCGATTTTTGAAGCGGAATAACCTCGGCGTGATCTCACACGAATCGCCAGCCCCCTCTGTGTCTCTGTGTCTCTGTGGTCCATCTTCCTTTCGTAGCGCCTCACGACGCCCTCCTCTTAGCGGGCGCCATTGCGGCCAGCGCCCGTTCGCAGCGCGCCTCGATCTCCGCCATGTCGGCCATGGTCTGGTCGATATCGGCGCGTTGGCGCTCCAGCGCGGCGCGGCGCTCGGCGATCTTGCCGATCAGGTGGCGCAACTGGCCGGCCTCACCCGGCTCGGACTCGTACATGTCGAGGATTTCACGGATTTCGGCGATGCTAAAGCCCAGCCGCTTGCCGCGCAGGATCAGCCGCAGCCGCACCCGTTCGCGCGGCCCGTAGACGCGCTTCTGCCCGCGCCGTGCCGGCGACAGCAGACCCTCGTCCTCGTAATAACGGATGGTCCGCGTCGTCACCCCGAACTCACGCGCCAGCACGCCGATCGAAAATTCCTGAACCCCGTCTCCATCAGCCATGGACGGGAGGTTAACGGCAGTTTACGTAAACGTCAATTCGTTGCTACGATATCGGAAACCAAATTAAATCCCTGAAAACTCCTTGGCTTGGGGTCAAACGTCACATTTCACAAAGCGTTCGCTGCCACGCGGCCTCTGTCCGGGCCCGGCGACGCCGGATCGTTGCCCGGAATGATTAATGCAGGGTTGCTTTTTGCCCTTATTACGCGTATTGTTGTCGGCACAGAAATCGAGGCTTAGGACCATGAAAATATTCTCCTCCGATATGTTCGAGGGTCGGCTTCGCACTGTGGGGAGGTCGTCGGTCGCGGTGAACTCTGTTCGCGCCGAGTTATGCGGCGGAGTTCGGGTCGCCAAACAAAAGTTTATCGAACAACTCGACCTCAAGCTTCAGCGCAGCATCTTCGAGGCCGAACAAAGCGTCAAGGCGAAACCCGAGCGGCTGAGCCGCCTCAAGAAGGGTGTCAACGATGCGGCAACCAACGAAATCGAGGTCGAGGTATTCGCCCAGTTGGCCAGCGAGGACGCGACTTTAAAGAGCCAGTTGGTGACCGGCCGGCGCGGCAGGATCTGCACACTGCGCGGAACGCTGGAAGATATAAATAAGCTTTCGAACAAACCCGGCGTCGTATCGGTCCGGCTGGCCGACACCCTGCAATCGCCCCGAGCGATGGACGAAGGTCTGTCCGACGACGCACACGGTCCGCCAATCATCGCGGGTATCGAGCAGCGCGAAAATGCTCATCATTTCGGTGAAAACATCCTGGTGGGCATCGTGGATGTAGGAGGATTCGATTTCGCGCATCCGGATTTTCTCGACGAAGAGGGCAAGACGCGCTTCACACGCATATGGGACCAGGCAGACCAGGCAGGCAGGCACCGCAAGCAGCCGAAGAACTATGACTACGGCGGCGAAATAACTGACGAGCATATGAACCATGCCATCGCCAGCTCCCAGAGCGCCGGATTACCTGCGCACCTATTAGAGCCGCAGTCGCAGATGGCGGCGGGATCGCACGGCACCCACGTCGCAAGCATTGCGGCGGGCAAAAGCGGTATCTGTCGGCATGCGAAGATCGCCGGGGTTCTGCTGTCGCTGCCGACCTCCGAACTCGATCGGCGGCTATCGTTCTACGACACCGCCCGAATCGTCCACGCAGTCGACTACCTTCTGGATATCGGCAAGGAACTTGAGGTTGACGCCGTTACGGTCAACATATCGCTTGGCACGAACGGGGGCGCGCACGACGATTCGTCCGCTATGAGTCGCTGGATCGACTACGCGTTGACGCAACCTGGCCGAGCAGTTTGCGTCGCCGCGGGCAACGCCGGACAGGAAGCCCCGCAGCACGCCCGCGATATCGGTTTCATCATGGGCCGAATCCATACATCGGGGCGGATCGTGGCCTCCGATCTCGAGACCCGGCTCGATTGGGTCGTCGTCGGTGACGGGATCGAGGATATTTCGGAGAATGAACTGGAGATCTGGTACGCGCCCCAAGACCGGATCGCGGTTCAGGTGCGGCCACCCGGCGGCGACTGGACGACCATGGTCAAGCCGGGGGAGTTCATGAAGAACAAGCTTCTGCCCGACCGGACGGTCCTGTCCATTTTCAACGAGCTCTATGATACGGGAAACGGCCACAACCGGATATCGATCTATCTGGCGCCGTTCATGACGCAGGAGGCCGTTGTCGGGATAGCGCCAGGTGTCTGGTCTGTGCGCCTCATCGGCCAGCAAATCCGTGACGGCCGCTACCACGGATGGATCGAGCGCGACGACCCCATGGAAATCGCCCGTATCGGCGAAAGGGCCTATTGGCGGTTCCCCTCCTTTTTTGCCGAGGCGACGAATGTCGACAACAGTTCGATCAGCACACTGGCCTGCGGTGCGCGGATCGTCGGCGTCGCCAACCTGGACGCGGATCAGGAACGCATCAATCCCAGTTCCAGCCAGGGACCAACGCGCGACGGCCGCGAAAAGCCCGACATTGCCGCTCCCGGCACGAATATCCTGGCTGCAAACGGGTTCGACGACGATGCACGATGGATCGCGAAGTCGGGCACCAGCATGGCCAGCCCGTATGTCGCAGGGGTGGCGGGCCTTATGCTGGCCATTGCGCCGCAACTAACAGCGGCCCAGATCATCGGTATCCTGAGGCGCACCGCGGCGCCCCTTCCCGGCCATACTTTCGAGTGGCGGAACGATGCGGGCTTCGGGGGAATCGACGTCGGCGCCTGCCTGGACGAGGCGCTGGCCGCGGGCGAGATGCGGGATGTCGGAGCAGGGGATTGATCGATGAAGGTCAGGATTTTCAGGAGCGGCAAGGGCGACTGTTTGCTGATAACCGGTTCGTCGGGAAAGCATATCTTGGTCGATGGCGGAGTCCCGGAAAGCTACAAGGGCCATTGGGCGCAGACCATCGGTGCACTAGGCGAGCAGAATGAGGCGTTGGATCTCGTTTGCATCTCGCATATCGACCGCGACCATATCGGGGGCATACTGGAGATGCTGGATAACGAAGTCGCTTGGCGGCTGTTCGATTTCCGGTCCAACCTGCCGACCGCGCTTCGCGGCCACAAACCTAAACCGCCGAAGCTCAAGCGACCGCCTGAAATAAAGGCGATCTGGCATAACGCGTTCCTCGAGGAAATCCGTCGCCAGCGCGTCACCAGCGCCGGACATGGCGCGACAACAACCGATTTAAGCGACATATTTTTCCGCAACGCCGTAATCTTGGCAGGAGCCAGCGATACGCAGTCGGCGGACCGGCTACAGTTCCTTGGCCAGAGCGTCGGCGACGCGATCGAGGTATCGCGCCGAATCGGCCGCCGCCAGCTGAATATACCGCTCAACCCGGAATTCGGAAGCGGGTTTGTCCTGCGTGGCGCCGACACCACCCCGTTTGCTGTTGCAGGTCTGAAGATAAAAGTGCTGGGGCCGACGGCGGCGGATATGAACAAACTGCGCAAGTCATGGAACGACTGGCTTCGCGAAAAGGCCGACTATCTGAAACGATTGCAGAAAAAACATGAGCGCGAGGCCGACAGGCTGCGCCAGATGGAGCCGGCCGACGTCCTAGACATGGTGCGCACGACAGCGCTCGGTTTGGCAGGAAACCAAGCGGTCACGCCCCCTAACCTCGCCTCGATCATCATGCTGGTCCGCGACGACGAGGACTCGATTCTGCTGACCGGCGATGTCGACGATCCAAGCATCTTGAAAGGGCTGGAGGCCGCGGGAGAAATGGACGGCCAAGGGCAGGCCCGGGTCCGCGTGTTCAAGGTGCCGCATCACGGCGCGCATAACGCCTATTCGAATGAACTGGCCCGCGCGGTAATTGCCGATGATTACATTTTCTGCGGCAACGGGAAGCACGACAATCCCGAACCCGACGTGATCGACGGCTATCTCAAGGTTCTGCTCGAAGGCGCCGACAACAAACCGGCGGCTTTGCCCGAGGGTGTGCGGCCCACATTCTGGTTCAATTGCGGTCCGGGTCTCGCGGAGACGACGGCGCTGCGAAACCATTGGGACAGGATCGATCAGACTCTGCGTGACTGGCACGCACGGCAACCGGGTCGATTCCGTCACAAGCTGATGACGTCGGGCCATTCTTTCCTGCTTCCCGATCCCGGATGACCAGGCAAGGCAACCTGCGGACGATAGAAGGTGCCAGGCAGGTTCGAAGGGACCTCGGTCGGGACGGGTGCCGCGCGCCGCGAACCGTTTTCTTTTTAATCCCGGCGCCCGTGGGTCAGTCCAGTGACGCCAACGCCTTGAGCCGCCGCGCGGCGTCCTCCGCGAGTTGGCGGGTCAGGTCGGCGGCGGTTGTCTCGCGGGCGAGGCTGGCCGCCTGCCCGGACCAGAGGGAGGAGAAGTCGCTCGACCCCGCCGCTTCCGCCTTCGCCTTCAGCGGGGCCAGCGCGCCGCCGGCGGTGGGGAAGGCCGGGGCCGCATCCGACATCGGGCCGACCTCGCGCATGACCCGGTTCATCAGGCCCCGCGCCGGGCGGCCGGAAAAGACGTTGGTCAGCGCGGTGCGGTCGTCGCGCGCGTCATGCAGGGCGGCGCGGTGCAGGCCGGAGATCAGGGATTCCGGCGTGAACAGATAGGCGGTGCCGATCTGGGCCGCCGCCGCGCCCAGCGCGAAGGCCGCCGCCACGCCACGCCCGTCGGCGATGCCGCCGGCGGCGATGACCGGGATTTTCACCGCATCCACGACCTGCGGAACCAAAGCGAAGGTCCCCGCTTGGCCGGCGACATCGTCGGTCAGGAACATGCCGCGATGGCCGCCCGCCTCATAGCCCTGCGCGATGATCGCGTCGCAACCGTTTTGTTCCAGCCAGAGCGCCTCCTCCACCGTGGTCGCGGAACTGAGCACGACCGCGCCGGCGGCCTTTACGCGCGCCAGCAACGGCTTCGCGGGCAGCCCGAAATGGAAGCTCACGACTTCGGGCTTGCACGCCTCGACGATCCCGCACATCGCCTCGTCGAAGGGCGCGCGATTGACGGCGGGCGCATCGGCCGATTCGTCCAGGCCCAGCTCCCGGTAAAAGGGCGCCAGGCTCGCCTTCCAGGCGGCGGTGCGTTCGGGGTCGGGCGCGGCCGGCTGGTGGCAGAAGAAATTGACGTTGAGCGGTTTCGCCGTCCGTTGGCGGATCACGCCGATCTCGGCCCGCGCCTTGTCGGCATCCAGCATTGCGCAGGGCAGCGAGCCGAGCCCGCCCGCCTCACAGACCGCGATCGCCATGGCCGATCCGTTCGCCCCCGCCATCGGCGCCTGGATAATCGGCAATTCGATGCCGAGAAGATCAAGTATTCCGTGATCCGGCCACATATTTACGCCCTCCAAATGAATTTACGCGCTACTCGAACCCGGCAATCCGGCGCGCTGTTTCGGGGTCCAGGAAGCCGCGCACGGTGGCGGCCACCTCAAGGGCCATCGCGCCTTCGGCGTCCAAGGTGGCGGATTTGTTCAGGGTTCGCTTGAGGTCGCGCACCGCGCCCTGGGGCAAGTCGGCGATGCGTTTCGCCAGGGTATGGGCCTCGCGGAAAAGGGTGGATTCGGGCAGCGCCTTCAGCGCCAGGCCCCAGTCGACCGCCTGGGCGGCGTCGAATCGGTCGCCCAGCAGGATCATCTCGCGCGCCTTCTGCAGGCCGACGAGGCGCGGCAGCAGCGCCGTCACGGCGCCGGTGACGAACAGGCCCCATGAAACTTCGGGGAAGAAGAAGCGCGCGCCCTCGCCCACCAGCACGAGATCGCAATTGATCATCCACTCCAGCCCGCCGCCCACGGCCCAGCCATGGACCGCGCCGACAACCATCTTCTCGCCCAGCAGGATTTCACGGGTGATGTCCTGGATATCCTCGACATAGCGGGTGGTTTCGGCCTCGGTCCCGACCTGGTCGTCGAATTCCTTCAAATCGTCGCCGGAACAAAAGGCCCGCCCCGCCCCGCGCAGCAGCATGGCGCGCGTATCCGGGTCGCCATTGGCCTCGGCCAGGGCGGCGCGAAGGTCGGCCAGCAGTTCCGGGTTGATGGCGTTCAGGCGATCCGGCCGGTTCAGCGTGATGGTCCTGACGCCATCCACCAGCTCGCTCAATACCGTGCCTGTCATATCTTATCCTCCCTGATGACCCGGCGTGTCTTGCCCTCGGTACGCGGCAGGCTGTTCGCCGGAACCAACAACACCTGCGCCGTCGCGCCGATATCGCGCTTGACCGCCGCCTCGATTTCCCCGGCCAATCCATCGCGGACAGGACCGTCGGCCGCCAGTTCCGCCTGTACCGGCAACCGGTCGTAAGGGGCCGGGCCGGACAGCAATATCCTGTACTCCCCCGACAGTTCGCGAAACCCGGTCAGCACCGCCGAGACCATGGCGGGAAAGACGTTGAGGCCGCGCACCACCACCATGTCGTCGCTGCGCCCGGCAACGCGGAAGCGCGGCGCGGTACGGCCGCAGGCGCATTTGCCGAGGCCGGTGAGGGTGACAATATCGCCGGTGCGGAACCGCACCAGCGGCTGGCAGTCGCGCCTCAGGTGGGTCAGCACGAGTTCGCCCGAGGCCCCTTCGGCCCATTCGAGCGGTTCGGCGCTGTCGGGATCGATCAGCTCGGCATGCAGCACATCGCCGGCCATGAAATGCAGGTCGTTCTGGTCTTCGCACTGGCCGGCGAAATTGCAGAATACGTCCGTTACGCCATAATTGGCGTTGCGTACGGCGAAGCCCCAGACTTCTTCGAGCCGCGTTCTGAGTTCGGGGTCGTCCAGCCCGGCCTCGCCGCCGAACAGGCCCAGTTTCAGGCCAAGATCGCGGGGCTGGAGGCCGGGAAACTTCTCCGCGATCACCTGTTCAAGCACCGCCGGATAGGACGGAGTGCAGGAGATTGCCGTGACGCCGACTTCCTGAATGACGCGCACCAGCAACTCACTGCCGCCGACCCCGAAGGGCACCACCATGGCGCCGGTCGCCTCCAGCGTCGTATGATCGGTAAAGCCGCCCATCCACATCTGGTAGTTCAGGCAATGCACGACGCGGTGACCGGGGCCCAGCCCCGCCGCCCGCTGGGCCCGCCCGCCGATCAGCGCGGTCTGGGCTGCGTCGGCGTGCGACAGCGCCAGGTTCATGGCGACGCCCGTGGTGCCCGACGTGCGATGCAGGCGGATAACGGTATCGGGGGACGCTGCAAGATAATCGCCGAATGGTGGATGCGCGGCCTGGGCCGCGCGCAGCATGGACTTGTCGGCCAGCGGCAGCTCCGGCAAATCCTCCAGCCGCGCCGGCGGGCGGCGGCCGCCCCACAGCGCCCGGAAGAACGGCGAGGCCGCGGCGACATATTCGGCCTGCGCCCCCCAGAGTTCCTGGCGCAGCCTGGCCAGTTCACCCGGCGATGCGGCCTCGGCGCCATCCATCGCGGCGTCACTCCCCCTTGAAGTCCGGCGTGCGTTTTTCGACGAAGGCGGCGACGCCTTCCTTGAAATCGCTCGTGCCGCCGCATTCGGCGATGGCGCGGCGCTCGTGTTCCATCTGGGTTTCCAGCGAGGATTCGGGGCTGGACGCGATCAGCCGCTTGGCGGCGCCGAAGGCCAGGGTCGGGCCCTCGGCCAGCCGGGCGCCGTAGGCCCGCGCCTCCTCCATGAAGCTGTCGCCCGGCATGATCCGGTTGACGATGCCGAGATCCTTGGCTTCCGCCGGCGACAGTACCTCGTTATTGACCATCAAATCGTAGGCGCGTTTCGGCCCGACGATGCGCGGCAGGAAGAAGCTGGAGCCGCCATCGGGCGCAAGGCCGGCCTTGGTGTAGGCCATGGTAAAGACCGCGTTTTCGGATGCCAGCACCAGATCGCAGGCCAGCGCCAGGCTGAAGCCGAAGCCACCGGCCGGGCCGTTGACGGCGGCGATTACCGGCTTCTCCATGCGGGCAATGGTGGCGATCGCGCCATGCACGGATACGGTCAATTTCTTGAGGAATGGCCCGGCGGAGCCAACGGTATCGGCCTCCGCCTTCATCGCCTTCAGATTGCCGCCGGCGCAGAAGGCCTTGCCGGCGCCGGTTATCATCACCGCGCGAACCGAGGCATCCTCATCGCATTCGATCAGCGCATCCAGCAACGCATCGACCAGCGGCCCGTCGATTGCGTTGTAGGCGTCCGGCCGGTTCAGAGTGAGGGTTACGAGTCCGGCTTCGCGCTCGATGAGTACAGGGTCTTCGGCCATGGCTGCCTCCCGGTCGGTTGATTGGTCCACAACAGCCGGCACCGAGCGACCTCATCCTGAGGAGGGCCGAAGGCCCGTCTCGAAGGACGAGGTCGCGCCGCTGCTTCCGGAGCGATCAAGGAGCATCATTTCTAACCGGCGCCGTCGCGCCCGTCCATACCCGGCCAGGGCGGCAGCATGTCGCGCGTCACATGTTTAAAGGGTAGCGAGGCTGCATCCGCGGTGGCCGGGCCGGGCG
>DAOVHN010000018.1 GCA_030671915.1 Pseudomonadota bacterium | reverse complement strand
CTTGTGCGCCAGCATGGGCGGGCCGGCTACATCGCCGATGGCATAGACGCCCGGCTCGCCGGTGCGCCCGAAGCCGTCGGTGACGATACAGCTGCGGTCGGTCTTTACCTTGGTGCCTTCCAGGCCGAGATTTTCGACATTGCCGACGACGCCGACCGCCGAAATCACGCGCTCGACGGTAAGCTCGCTCTTCGCGCCCTTCTCGTCCTCGATCACGGCGGTTACGGTGTCCTTGCCTTTTTTCAGTTCGGTCACCTTAGCGCCGGTGACGATCTTCATACCGTCCTTCTCGAACTGCTTGCGGGCCAGCGCCGCGATCTCCGCGTCCTCGACCGGCAGCACCTGGGGCAGCATCTCGACCACGGTCACTTCCGCGCCGAAAGTGCGGAAGAAGCTGGCGAATTCGATGCCGATGGCGCCCGACCCGATGACCAGCAGCGATTTCGGCATGACGTCGGGGACCAGCGCCTCCATATAGCTCCAGACGAACTTGCCGTCCGGCTCCAGCCCCGGCAGCGCGCGGGCCCGCGCACCGGTGGCCAGGATGATATGTTTCGTGGTCAGGCTGGCGACCTTCTTAC
This sequence comes from Pseudomonadota bacterium, assembly GCA_030671915.1. Taxonomy (GTDB): domain Bacteria; phylum Pseudomonadota; class Alphaproteobacteria; order UBA8366; family JADFVY01; genus JADFVY01. The sequence continues at coordinate 12,059 of DAOVHN010000018.1, read as the reverse complement.
CGCCCTTCGCGACCTCCAGCTTGCCGGGACCATTCAGCTTGCCTTCGCCATCGACGACCGTAACCTTGTGTTTCTTCAGCAGGTAGGCGACGCCGCCGGTAAGTTTCTTCGAAACCTTGCGGGAGCGCGCGACGATCTTTTCCAGATCGAAACCGGGCTTCTCGACCGTCAGGCCGTACTCGGACGCATGCGTCATATTGCGGTAGATTTCCGCCGAGCGCAGCAGCGCCTTGGTCGGAATACAGCCCCAGTTGAGGCAGATGCCGCCCAGATGCTTGCGCTCCACCACGGCCACCTTGAGGCCAAGTTGCGCCGCGCGGATGGCGGTGACGTAACCGCCGGGTCCGCCACCGACAATGACAACGTCGAAATTGCTATCGGACATCGGTTTTCCCTTTCCCGCGCCGCGGTTACAGCAGCATGGCGAGAGGATTTTCGATCAGCCGCTTGAAGGTCGCCATGAATTGTGCGCCCACCGCGCCGTCGACCACCCGATGGTCGACCGACAGCGTGCAGCTCATCACCGTGGCGACCGCCAGTTGGCCGTCGCGCACGACCGCGCGCTCCTCACCGGCGCCTATCGCCAGGATGCAGCCCTGCGGCGGGTTTATGATGGCGGCGAACTCCCTGATCCCGAACATGCCGAGGTTGGAGACCGAGAAGGTCCCGCCCTGGAATTCCTCCGGCTTCAGCTTGCCCTCGCGGGCGCGCCCGGCCAGGTCCTTCATCTCCGCCGAAATGGTTTCCAGCCCCTTATTCTCGGCCGCCTTCACGATCGGCGTGATCAGGCCGGCGGGCGTCGCCACGGCCACCGAAACATCGGCGTGGTCATAGAGCAGGATGCCCTCCTCGTCCCACGATGCATTGGCGGCCGGCACCTTCTTCAGCGCCATCGCCGCCGCCTTGATGACGATATCGTTGACCGAGATTTTCAGCCCGTGCTCTTCGTTGATTCGCTTGCGGGCCACCAGCAGATCGTCGATCTCGCAATCGACGGTCAGATAGAAATGCGGCACCGTCTGCTTGGATTCGCTGAGGCGCCGGGCAATGACCTTGCGGACATTGCTGTTGGGTTGAAGCATATAGCTCATGCCCAGGTTGTCGGCTGTCTGCCTTGCGCCCGGCCCGGCCGGCGCGGCCAAGGTAACGGCGGCAGCGGCGGGCGCAACGCCGCCGGCCATCGCACTCTCTACATCGGCCTTCACAATGCGCCCTTGCGGGCCGGTTCCCTTGATTGCGCCGAGATCAACGCCGGTCTGCTGCGCCATGCGGCGCGCCAGCGGGCTTGCAAAGACACGTTCGCCCTTGTCAGCGGCGGGCGCGGGTGATGCCACGGTAGTCGGCGGCGCCTTGGATTCGGCTGATTTTTCGGGAGCCGCGGCTGGCGCTCTGGCGCCGCCCGTCGAATAACCTTCAAGCGCACCTGCGTCTTCGCCCTCTTCGAGCAGCAGGGCGATGGGCTGGTTCACCTGCACGCCCTCGGTGCCGCCCGGCACCAGGATTTTGCCCAGCACGCCCTCGTCGACCGCCTCGACTTCCATGGTTGCCTTGTCGGTCTCGATCTCGGCGATCACGTCGCCGGCGGCGACCGTGTCGCCTTCATTCATCAGCCACTTCGCCAGATTGCCCTCGGTCATGGTCGGCGAGAGCGCCGGCATCAGGATTTCGATCGGCATGTCCCGTTCCTCTCCTTATGACCGATAGCAGGCCGCCCGCGCGGCCTCGGCGATGTCATCGACCCCCGGCATGGCCAGACGCTCCAGATTGGCGGCGTAGGGCAGCGGCACGTCCTTGCCGCAGACCCGCGCCACCGGCGCATCCAGCCAGTCGAAGGCCTGTTCCATGGCGACGGAGACGATTTCCGCGCCGACGCCGGATTGCGCCCAGCCTTCCTCGACGCTGACCAGCCGGTTGGTTTTCTTTACCGATCCGACGATGGTTTCGGTATCCAGCGGCCGGATAGTCCTGAGATCAATTACTTCGGCGTCGGTTCCTTCCGCCGCCAACGCCTCGGCCGCCTCCAGCGCCTTGCCGACCATCATCGAGAAGGCGGTGATGGTGACATCCGCGCCCTGCCGCACCACCTTCGCCTTACCGATCGGCACAACCCAGTCGTCGCTGTCCGGGACGTCAAAGCTCTGGCCGTAAAGCAGCTCGTTTTCCAGGAAGATCACCGGATTCGGGTCGCGGATCGCCGATTTCAGCAGCCCCTTGGCGTCGGCCGCCGACCAGGGCGAGACCACCTTTAGCCCCGGCACATGGCTGTACCAACTGGCGTAACATTGCGAATGCTGCGCACCGACGCGCGAGGCGGCGCCATTGGGCCCGCGGAAGACGATCGGGCAACCCATCTGGCCGCCGGACATGTAGAGCGTCTTGGCCGCCGAATTGATGATGTGGTCCATCGCCTGCATGGCGAAATTAAAGGTCATGAACTCGACGATCGGCCGCAGCCCGTTGAAGGCGGCGCCCACGGCAAGGCCGGCGAAGCCATGTTCGGTGATTGGCGTGTCGATTACGCGCCGGTCGCCGAATTCGTCCAGCAAGCCCTGGCTGACCTTATAGGCGCCCTGATACTGCGCCACTTCCTCGCCCATCAGATAGACCGTATCGTCGCGGCGCATCTCCTCGGCCATGGCATCGCGCAGGGCCTCGCGCACCGTCAGCGAAACCGTCGGGCCGGTCCAGTCGGACTCGGTGGCCACCGATGCCGCGAAAGGCGCCGGCGCAGCCGTCGGGGCGGTGGCCTCTACCACAGGCGCTTCGGCTGTTACGGCAGGCGCGGCACTCGCGGCCTCCTCCAGGAGGGCCGCATCCTCGCCCTCTTCCAGCAACAGTGCTATCGGCTGGTTCACCTGGACATTCTCCGTCCCGCCCGGAACCAGAATCTTGCCGAGGATGCCTTCATCGACGGCCTCGACCTCCATGGTTGCCTTGTCGGTTTCGATTTCGGCGATCACGTCGCCGGCGGAAATCTGGTCGCCCTCGTTCTTGAGCCACTTCGCCAGATTGCCTTCTGTCATGGTCGGCGAGAGCGCCGGCATCAGGATTTTAGTCGGCATGTTGTCGCCCCCCTCAGGCGTCCACCAGCACGTCGGTCCACAGTTCGGATGGATCGGGTTCGGGGCTTTCTTGCGCGAATTCCGCGGCGTCGGCGACGATGTCCTTAACCTCGCGATCGATTTTTTTTAGCGCGTCCTCGTCCGCATGGCCCTCGGCCAGGATGAGTTCGCGCAGATGGTCGATCGGGTCGCGCTCGCTACGCATTTTCTGGACCTCTTCCTTGCTGCGGTATTTGGCCGGGTCGGACATGGAGTGGCCGCGATAGCGGTAGGTCTGGGCTTCCAGGATGAAGGGCCCCTTGCCGGCGCGGCAGTGGGCGATCGCCTTCTCGGTGCCCGCGCGCATTTCCAGCACGTCCATGCCGTCCACCGCCTCGCCGGGGATGCCGTAGGCCTTGCCGCGTTGGCACAGTTCGGTGCTGGCCGAGGCGCGCTCAACCGCGGTGCCCATGCCGTATTTGTTGTTCTCGATCACGTAAATCACCGGCAACTTCCACAGCGCCGCCATGTTGAACGATTCGTAGACCTGGCCCTGGTTCACCGCGCCGTCGCCGAAATAGGTCAGGCACACATTATCGAGACCCTTGTACTTGAAGCCGAAAGCGAGGCCGGTGCCGATCGGCACCTGCGCCGCGACGATCCCATGGCCGCCATAGAAATTTTTCTCGCGGCTGAACATGTGCATCGAGCCGCCCTTGCCCCTGGAATAGCCGCCGGCGCGGCCCGTGAGTTCCGCCATAACGCCGCGCGGGTCCATGCCGCAAGCCAGCATATGCCCGTGGTCCCGATAGCTGGTGAGCAGTGCGTCCTCTGGCCGGGCGGCCGACTGGGCGCCCACCACAACGGCTTCCTGGCCGATATAGAGATGGCAGAAGCCGCCGATCAGCCCCATGCCGTAAAGCTGGCCCGCCTTCTCTTCGAAGCGGCGGATCAGCAGCATCTCACGGTAATAATGGAGAAACTCCTCACGCGAGGCGGTCTGTTTTCTGGGTTTGGCGCGCGATTTTCGCTTGGCAACGGCCTTGGCCATGTCATTCTCCAGCGATGGATCCGGGAACATGGTGACACGGGCCAAACGCCCGCTTGTGGCGCGCACCCTAAGTGGCCTTGGCAAATTTTACAAGCGTTAAGTAAGTTATTGTTTTTTATTAGAAAACAGCGAATTAACCGGATTTTAGTTCATCTATAAAACTTTAGATGTAAATTTAGCAATAAACACCACGCCAAATCAGGTCTATACGCAATATTCGCGCGGCCGTGGCAACCCAGGTTTTCGACTAGGCCTATTTTCTCAGCAGGACAACGAAGTCGTCTTCATGCACCTTGTTCAGGACCGTGCGCGCCCGCTCGTCCAGCATGTCCAGATTAAGGCTTTCCGGCTTCAGAAGATTGACCCGGCTTTCGATCGTCATGCGGCCGTGGCGCAGCGCATCGCGTTCTTCGCGCGCCAGTTCCGTTTGCAGGTTCAGTGCGAAATAGGCGCGCAGGCCGCGCTCGCCCTCCACGGCGTGGAAGGCGAAATAGCCAATGACGGCGACCCCGAAGATCGAGGCGATAATCTGCCGGCCCTGGCGGCGAAGCTCCATGAGTACAAGCATGAGGGCGATGGAATCACACCCCCGAGTCGCCCGTCAACTAAAAAATAGTCTTTGATTCCAATATGATTCCATAGGCTGCATCCCTACAGCCCGCAGACTCGCATTAGGGGAAAAGTCAAGCCTTCAGCAAGGATTTTCCGGCATAGACACTGTCTTCGCCGAGCAGCTCCTCGATGCGAATGAGCTGGTTGTATTTGGCCAGCCGGTCTGAACGCGACAGCGATCCGGTCTTGATCTGTCCGCAATTGGTGGCCACGGCAAGGTCGGCGATGGTGGCATCCTCGGTCTCGCCCGAGCGATGAGACATCACCGCCTTGAACCCCGCGCGATGGGCCATTTCGACCGTCTCCAGCGTTTCACTGAGCGAACCGATCTGGTTCACCTTGACCAGGATGGCGTTGGCGGCTCCGCGCGCGATGCCGTCACGCAGGCGCTCCGGGTTGGTGACGAACAGGTCGTCGCCCACGATCTGGACCTTGTTTCCGATTTCCGCGGTCAGCGCCACCCAGCCGTCCCAGTCGTCCTCGGACATGCCGTCCTCGATGGAGAAAATAGGGTAGCGCGCGGCCAGGTCCGCGAGGTATTTCACCATGGCGCCGGAATCCAGGACTTTGCCCTCCCCCGCCATATTGTATTTGCCGTCGGCGTAAAATTCCGTCGCTGCGCAGTCCAGCGCCAGCATGATGTCCTCGCCGGGGTGATAGCCGGCGCCCTCGACCGCCTTCATGATGAAGTCCAGCGCTGCCTCCGCCGATGCCAGGTTGGGCGCGAACCCGCCCTCGTCGCCGACATTGGTATTGTGCCCGGCGTCGCTGAGCGCCTTTTTAAGCGCATGGAAGATTTCGGCGCCGACGCGGATCGCATCGCCCATGCTCTCAGCCGCGACCGGCATGACCATGAATTCCTGAATATCGATCGGGTTGTCCGCATGGGCGCCGCCATTGATGATGTTCATCATCGGCACCGGCAGGCTGCGGGCATAGGCGCCGCCGACATAGCGGAACAGCGGCAGGCCCGCATCCTCGGCCGCCGCCTTGGCGACGGCGAGGCTGACGCCGAGGATGGCATTGGCGCCCAGCCGCCCCTTGTTGGCGGTGCCGTCCAGTTCCATCATCATACGGTCGATGGCCAACTGGTCATCGGCATCCAGGCCCGACAGAGTGTCGAAAATCTCGCCGTTAACCGCATCGACCGCCTTCAGCACGCCCTTGCCGCCATAACGCGCCCCGCCGTCGCGCAACTCCAACGCCTCATGCGTGCCGGTGGATGCCCCCGACGGTACGGCCGCGCGGCCCGACGCCCCGGTTTCCAGAACCACATCGACCTCGACCGTGGGATTGCCCCGGCTATCCAGAATTTCGCGTGCGTGAATATCGACGATGGCCGTCATGGGGTAATCCTCACAGGTGGGGTTTGTTCGATCAGATGCTGACCGGGTTCGCCTTGGCCAGACGGTCGAATTCCAGCAGTTGTTCGAGAATGCCGGGCAGCTTGTCGAGGTAGACCATGTTGGGCCCATCCGACGGCGCGTTATCGGGGTCCTGGTGGACCTCCATGAAGACCGCGGCCACACCGATAGAAATCGCGGCGCGCGCCAGGATGGGCACGAACTCGCGCTGGCCGCCCGAGGTCACCCCCTGCCCGCCCGGCTGCTGCACCGAATGGGTGGCGTCGAACACGATGGGGTGGCCGGTCTGCGCCATTATGGGGAGCGAGCGCATGTCGGAGACCAGCGTGTTGTAGCCGAAGCTGACCCCGCGCTCGCAAAGCATGACGTTATCGTTGCCGGCCTCTGTGATCTTGACCGCAACATTCGCCATGTCCCAGGGCGCCAGGAACTGCCCCTTCTTGACGTTGATCGCCCGGCCCGTGGCCGCGGCGGCGAGAAGCAGATCGGTCTGGCGGCACAGGAAGGCCGGTATTTGCAGTACGTCGATCACATCGGCGACGGCCGCGCAATTCTCCGGCGAATGCACGTCGGTCAGGACGGGCAAGCCGGTCGTCTCCTTGATCTCGGCGAAGATCGGCAGGGCGGCGTCCAGGCCGATGCCGCGCGGGCTGGAGCCGGACGTCCGGTTCGCCTTGTCGAAGGAACTCTTGTAGACCAGCCCGATGCCGAGCTTTTCCGTGACCTCCTTCAGCGCCTGGCTCATTTCCAGCGCGTGTTCGCGGCTTTCCATCGCGCAGGGGCCCGCGAACAGGACAAACGGCCGGTCGTTGCCGATGGTAAGGTCGCCGACCTTTACATGATGAATAGCTGTCATGCCCGTGCTTTCGTCAGACCAGCCGCGCCTGTTCGATCGCCGCCTGTATGAAGGAGGCGAACAGCGGATGCGGATGGAAGGGCTTCGATTTCAGTTCGGGATGGAACTGCACACCGACGAACCAGGGATGGTCGCGGAGCTCCACGATTTCCGGCAGCACGCCGTCGGGCGACATGCCGGAGAATATCAGCCCCGCCGCCTCCAGCCGTTCCCGGTAGTCGATATTGACCTCGTAGCGGTGCCGATGGCGTTCGCTGATATTCAGTTCGCCGCCGTAAATTTCGGCAAGCCTCGATCCCTCGGCCAGCCGGCAGGGGTACGCACCAAGCCGCATGGTGCCGCCCTTGTCGTCCGCGCCGCTGCGCTGCTCGACCACGTTGCCGCGTTTCCATTCGGTCAGCAGGCCGACGACCGGATCGGCGCATTCACCGAACTCGGTGGAGCCCGCGCCCGGCACGCCAGCCAGATTGCGCGCCGCCTCGATCACCGCCATCTGCATGCCGAAGCAGATGCCGAAGAAGGGAATTTTGCGTTCGCGTGCAAAGGTCACGGCCGCCACCTTGCCCTCGGCCCCGCGTTCGCCGAACCCGCCCGGCACCAGGATGCCGTTCACGCCTTCCAGGCGCGCCAGGGCCTCGGCGTCGCTTTCGAATATCTCTGACTCGATCCAGTCCAGCTTGACCCGCACGTTATTGGCGATGCCGCCATGGCCCAGCGCCTCGTTCAGCGACTTGTAGGCGTCCAGCAGGTTGGTGTATTTGCCAACGACGGCGATCGAGACCTCGCCCTCGGGCTCCCTGATGCGATGCACCGTATTGCGCCAGGCCGTCAGATCCACTTCCGATTCATGCCCCTCGGCCATGCCGAAGCGTTTCAGCACCTCGGTATCGAACCCGGCCTCGTGATAGCAGTTGGGCACGTCGTAGATGGTGTCCACGTCCAGCGCCTCGATTACCCGCTCCGGCTGCACGTTGCAAAACAGCGCCAGCTTGCGCCGGGCATCCTCGGGAATCGGCCGGTCCGAGCGGCAAACGAGAATATCCGCCTGGATGCCGACGCTGAGCAGTTCCTTCACCGAATGCTGGGTCGGCTTGGTCTTGATCTCGCCGGCCGCCGGGATATAGGGCATCAAGGTCAGATGCACGAACAGCGCTCGCTCGCGACCCAACTCGTTGCCGAGCTGGCGGATCGCTTCCAGGAACGGCAACCCCTCGATGTCGCCTACGGTGCCGCCGATCTCGCACAGCACGAAATCCTCGTCCGTCAGGTCGGAGGTGACGAACTCCTTGATGGCGTCGGTGATATGCGGAATCACCTGCACCGTCGCCCCCAGATACTCGCCCTTGCGCTCGCGCGCGATCACGTTGGAATAGATCCGGCCCGTCGTGACATTGTCGCTCTGGCGCGTGGCGACGCCGGTGAAGCGTTCGTAGTGGCCGAGGTCGAGGTCGGACTCCGCACCGTCGTCGGTGACATAGACCTCGCCATGCTGATAGGGGCTCATGGTGCCCGGATCGACATTGATATAGGGGTCCAGCTTGCGCAGGCGGACCTTGTAGCCACGCGCCTGCAGCAGCGCGCCGAGCGCCGCCGAGGCAATACCCTTACCGAGTGAGGAGACCACGCCGCCGGTGATGAAGATAAACCGCGTCATGGAGCTACACCCTAACCAAGGAGATAGAAAAACCCAAGCCCAAATCGAAGGGCAACGGGGCGAAAAGTCGATTCTGTCCGACGGATCACCGCCGCGCTTATTCGGAAAGCGGCACGCCGGGTTGGGCCGGCTGTATCGGTTCGATCGGCGCGGTAGGGGCCGCGGGCGTTACGTCCAGGACCGAGCTGGTCTCGGTCCGGTTCGTCGACAGAATCGCAAGAGCGATACTGGTAAAGAAAAACGCCGCCGCGAGGAACGCCGTGGTTCGGGTCAGCAAATTGGCGGTGCCGCGCACGCTCACCAGTCCACCGCCTTGGCCACCGCCCATGCCAAGCCCGCCGCCCTCGCTGCGCTGAAGCAGCACGACGACGATCAGGGCGAGAACCACAAGAAGGTGGATAACAAGAAGAACGCTTTGCATCGGACAAACCCGGTCAAAAAAACTGTGCGCGGACATCCACCCGCGCGGTCGCGGCTTATTTAGCGATTATATCGCCGAATAGCTAGGGCAATTTATAATAAGTTCGCTCCGGCCCGCTCCACGCAAGCGGGCAACACCTTTAGGAACAACTTCGCGCAATCGTCAGAAACTCTTCCGCCTTCAGGCTGGCGCCGCCGATCAGGCCGCCATCGACGCCGTTGATCGCCAGTAACTCGACCGCGTTCGAGGGCTTCATAGAGCCGCCATAAAGTATACGGATGCCTCCGGCAACGCCGGCCCCGAACCGGCGCTCGATATCGCCGCGGATATGGGTATGTACTTCCTCCACATCCGCCGGCGACGCCGTGCGGCCCGTGCCGATGGCCCAGACCGGCTCGTAGGCGATCACTGTATTCTCCGCCGTGGCCGCAGCCGGCAACGAGCCTTCGATCTGGCTGCTGATGCGCGCCAGGGTCTCGCCACCGTCGCGTTCGGCCAGCGTCTCGCCGACGCAAACGATGGCGACCAGACCGGCCGCGTGCGCCGCCTCGGTCTTCGAGCGCACCAACTCGTCGCTTTCGCCATGGTCGGCGCGTCGCTCTGAATGGCCCAGGATCACATGGCTGCAGCCGACGTCGGCCAGCATGGCCGCCGCAATATCGCCGGTATGGGCGCCGCCTTCGGCAAAATGGCAGTCCTGTCCGCCGACCGCCACGCCGCTGCCCTTCAGCACTGCTGCCACGGGCGGAATCAGAACCGCGGGCGGGCAGACCAGCAGTTCGCAGCCCCCCGGCGCCCCTTCGGCCACCGCGCGCGCCAGTGCGACCGATTCGGTCTCGGCGCCGTTCATCTTCCAGTTTCCGGCGATCAGCGGGGTCCGGTTCGTCGTCATTTCGCTTGTTCCCTCGTTATCTTGCTCCGCTTTCCGCCATGGCTTACCACGGGCGGGGGATGCACGCCATACGGCAGAATGGCGCGGGAGCGTATTGCCTGTTGCGGACGGCGGGGCAGGGCCACTATGATGCGGCCCCGCGCGCGACCGCGCCGAATTCTTCAGGGTTGTTTCCGGAACCAGTCGATGCTTCAAACGTTACGTTCATCCAGCGGCGGCCTCGTCGCCAAGGCTTTCATGATTCTGCTGATCATCAGTTTTGGCGCCTGGGGTGTCCAAGGCTATCTGAACCAGGCCAGCCAGGGCGAGATGGTGGCCACCGTCGGCGGCGACACCATCACGACCAGCGAGCTTGCCTCGGCCTTTGCGCGCGACGTTCGCCGGTTTCAGGCCCAGGGTTCCGACCTGACCGCCGAACAGGCGCGTAGCCTGGGCCTTATGGACCTGGCCCTTGACCGGTTGATCCAGGGCCGCACCTACGATGCCGCATCGGGCTGGCTGGGAATGGGTATCAGCGACAAACACATTGCCCAGGCCATCCGGGAGGAAGAACTGTTTCGCGATGACAGCGGCAATTTCAGCCGCTCGCGCTTCGAGTTCCTGATTCGCAACAGCGGCATGAGCGAGGGCCAGTACGTGGCCGACCTGCGCCGCGACATGACCAAGCGCGAAATAATCAACAGCCTTGCCTTCACCGCAGGCGCGCCGTCGGTGCTGGAGAAGAGGCTGCATCTGTACCGTAACGAAAAGCGTGTGGCGACGATAACCGTGATTCCCGTGGACGATGGGCTGGATGTCGGCGTGCCGGATGATGGTACGATCGCGCAGATCCATCAGGACCAGGCGGAGCGCTACACGGCGCCCGAACACCGGTCCGCCAGCTTTATCCTTCTGACCGCCGAGCGCGCCATGAAGGACGTGACGGTCACGGAAGAGGAACTGCGCAGCCGTTATGAGGAAAACCTGGCCAGCTATACGACACCGGAGAAGCGCACCGTTCAGCAGATTCCCTTCGGTGACGAGGAATCGGCCCGCAAGGCGGCCGGTATGATCGGCGAGGGCCGCACCTTCGCGGCGGTGGCGAAAGAGTATGCCAATATCGAGGGCGAGGCGCTGACATACGGCGACTTCACGGCCGGAACTTTCCCCATTCCCGATCTGGCGCCCATCATCCAGGCGCTCGGCGAAGGTGCAGTTTCCGAACCCGTATCCACAGATTTTGGCTGGCATATCTTCCGGGTCAGCGCTATCCAACCTGAAAGCGTAATGCCCTTTGAGGAGGTGCGCGAGCAAATCGAAATCAGGCTAAAGACCGAGTTGGCCGGCGAACTGCTTTACGGCATGTCCACGACCCTCGAGGACGAGCTTGCCGGCGGCGCCACGCTGGAGGGTGCAGCCTCGGCGCTGGGTGTCGAAACCCGAAAATCGGGTCTTGTCGATATCGAAGGTATGGGTCGGGACGGCAAGTCGGTTGATGGCCTGCCGGGCGGCGAATTCCTCAATACGCTCTTTGTCACCGCAACAGGCGAACAGAGCGCGCTCGGTCAGATGCCGGAAGGCAGCTATTACATCCTCAGGGTCAATGAGATCGTTCCGTCAGCGCTGCGCCCGCTGGCGGACGTCAGGGACGAGATCGTCGCCAACTGGCAAACCGAACAACGCCGGGAGGCGTCGCAGACTCGCGCGCTGGCCATCGTCGAACGAATCGAAAGTGGCGAGTCGCTCGCCGGCATCGCCGCGGCGGAGAGTCTTGAGATCAGCGACAGCAATCCCTTCACGCGCCGTGGCGAGGGGGTCGAGTCCAAACTTCTGACCCCGGTCCTGGTCGGTGACATGTTCCAGCTGCAACCCGGTCAGGCCTCCATGGCGGAAACCGGCGATGGTTTCGTCGTCGCCGAACTGAAGTCCATTCAGCCGGCCGGCCCGTCGGACACCGGGAATATGGCGTCCGTGATCGGAAGCCAGATAACAGGGGATATCCTCCGCCAATTCGATTCCGCGCTTCGCAAGGAATTCGAGGTCGGCATCGACCAGGCGGCCGTTGCGCGCACGCCGACGCCCGCGATGCTGATTGCCGGGGCGATTACGGTCCTGCTGATTCTTTCTCCGCTCGTCCTGTTGTTCGCACGCGGCCGCTGGAGAACGCCGGGACAGCAGATCCCAGCCCT
>DAOVHN010000097.1 GCA_030671915.1 Pseudomonadota bacterium | reverse complement strand
TTCCCGACGACTGCTCCCGCCATCGGGGCATGAAGCGGCCGAATATATGAGCCTACAAATGAATAAAGTATTACCGGCGACTTTAAATCGGCGGGGCGGCGATCCCGGCAGTTTCGTTCTCGGTCCAATTCGCCCATGGGAACGGTATCTTTCTCAATATATGTGCCGCCCTTGACCTGGATCATGGCCGGCGCCGCCGAAAAAGCGTATCGGAAAAGCTCGAAATTATGTTCGCTAAACTATCGCGGCGGGTATGGGCCGGCGCGAGGTGGTGGGATGTTTGTCGTCGGCGGGAAACAAAGACCGGGAGAACAATTTTGAAGAAGCGCAAGGCGGATTCGCCTCGAAAACCTGAAAAGAGGGACGCCGGGGGAGTGACCGATGCCTTGACGGTGGAAAAATCCGTAGCGGCCGAGGAACGCCCGAAACCAAGGAAGATGGACAAGAAGTTCTATGAGAAGGAACTGGCGCGCCTTCAGATCGAACTGGTCAAGCTGCAGGAATGGATAAGGGAAAACGGGCTCAAGGTCGTGGTCATCTTCGAGGGCCGCGACGCCGCGGGCAAGGGCGGCGTCATCAAGCGCATCACCCAGTCCCTGAACCCGCGCATCTGCCGCGTGGTCGCCCTGGGCACCCCGACCGAGCGCGAGGAGACACAGTGGTATTTCCAGCGCTATGTCCCCCATCTCCCGGCGGCGGGCGAAATGGTGCTGTTCGACCGCAGCTGGTACAACCGCGCCGGCGTCGAGCGGGTGATGGGATTCTGCACCGACGACGAATACCGCGAGTTCCTGCGGTCCTGCCCGGAATTCGAGCGCATGCTCGTCCGCTCGGGCGTCACCATCATCAAGTACTGGTTCTCGGTCAGCGACGAGGAACAGGAACGGCGCTTCCAGACGCGTCTGGTGACGCCCACCAAGCGCTGGAAATTGAGCCCCATGGATATCGAATCGCGGTCGCGCTGGGTCGAATATTCCAAGGGCAAGGACGAGATGTTCGCCCACACCGATATCAAGCAGGCGCCATGGTATGTCGTCGAGGCCGATGTCAAGAAGCGCGCCCGGCTCAACTGCATCCGGCACCTTCTTACCATGATTCCGTATGAGGATCTCACGCCCAAGCCGATTAAGCTGCCGCCGCGCCAGGAGGCCAGAGGCTATGTCCGTCCGCCCTTTTCGGATCAGACATTCGTACCGGACAGCTACGACTAGCAGTGGGAGTTGCGGGAACGGGCGATTGCCCAAGCAATACGAAACAGGGGATTTATATGAGCTCTATATCGACCAACGGAACAGGGCGGGAATCGTCGGTCGCCGAGACTGCCGGGAAAGCCACGGCGACGCGGGATGCTGCCGGGGAAACGCAGCCAGCGGGGGACACCACCGTCACCGCGGAAACGCCGCTGGCCGCGCCGAAACCGGTGACCCGGGCGGCACCGGCTCGGCGAAGGCGGCCCGCAACCCCGGCGACGCCGAAACCGAAAACCGTCGGCGAGAAGGCCGGCGGGCGATCCTGGCCCCGCGTCGACCTCAAGAATCTGGGAGCGCCGGAAAATATCCTGAATCGCGAACTCACATGGCTGGAGTTCAACAAGCGCGTCCTGGCCGAGGCTTGCGACGCGCAGTTGCCGCTGCTGGAGCGCGTAAAATTCCTGGCCATCGTCAGCTCCAATCTCGACGAGTTCTTTATGAAGCGGATCGGTGGCCTCAAACAGCAAGTCGGGGCGGGTCTGCACCGCCTGACCGCGGACGGCCGGACGCCGCAAGAGCAGATCGACGAAAGTTGCGCCGTCATCAGGAGCATCGAGGAACAGAGCCGCGACGCCTTCAAGGCGATCGAGCCATTGCTTCGCGACAACGGCATCGAGATTTGCGGCTATGGCGATCTGAACCTTGAGGAGCAGAGCAGGCTGCGGGAATATTACTACGACAATCTTTACCCGCTGGTCACGCCGCAGGCGATGGACCCGGCACATCCCTTCCCCTTCATTTCCAACCTGTCGATGAACCTGCTGGTGGCGCTGCGCCATCCGGGCGAAGCGGAAGAGCTGCTGGCGCGGGTCAAGGTGCCGATCGGCGACGGCAGCCCGCGATTCTTCAGGGTCGGCGAGGGAGACCGGTTCGTCGCCCTCGAGGACATCATGGCCCACAATCTGGACCTGCTGTTCCCCGGGATGGAAATCATCTCTTCATGGATTTTCCGGGTCACCCGGAACGCCAACACCGAACGCGACGAAGAGGCAGCCGACGATCTTCTCGACATGATCGAGTCCGAACTCCGCGACCGCAAGCTTTCCCCGATCGTCCGGATGGAGGTGATGAGCGGCATGTCCGAAACCCATCGCGGCATGTTGTCGGCGGAACTGGGCCTGAACGAGCAGCATGACGTCTTCGAGTCCGGCATGCTGCTGGGCATGCGCGACCTGATGGAACTGGCGCAGCTCGACCGGCAGGAACTTCACGATCCGGATCATCGCCCGGTCGACAACCCCAAACTCGGTGACGACAACAATATCTTCCATGTCATCAGGAACGCGGGGCCGATACTGCTGCACCACCCCTACGAGTCCTTCAGCACCTCCGTGGAGCGCTTCGTGTGCGAGGCGAGCCAGGATCCCAAGGTTCTGGCAATCAAGATGACCCTGTACCGCACCTCGGCCGGGACCAGGATCATCGACTATCTGATCGACGCGGCGCGCAACGGCAAGCAAGTCGCCGTGGTGGTCGAACTCAAGGCGCGTTTCGACGAGGCCGCCAATATCCGCTGGGCGAGCCAGCTGGAGGAGTACGGCATCCATGTAACCTACGGCGTTGTGGGCCTGAAGACCCACAGCAAGGTGATCCTGGTGGTGCGAAAGGACTATTACGGGCTGCGCCGCTATGCCCATATCGGCACCGGCAACTATCATGCGGGCACGGCCAGGCTTTATGCCGATCTCGGCCTGCTTACCTGCGACGAAGGGATTTGCCAGGGGCTGACGGAAATCTTCAACTACCTCACCACCGGCTACAAGCCGAAGCGCGATTACAAGAAGGTTCTTCCGGCGCCCAAGGTCCTGAAGAAGACGCTGTTGAACAACATCGAGCGCGAAATCGAACTCCACAGCGACGATTCGCCGGGCCTGATCCGTTTCAAGGCCAACGCGCTGGAGGACACCGACATCGTCGAGGCCCTCTACAAGGCCTCGCAGGCCGGGGTAAAGGTTGAAATGGTCATCCGCGACACCTGCCGTCTTCGCCCGGGCATCCCGGGTCTGTCGGAAAATATCAGGGTCGTATCCATCGTCGGCCGTTTTCTGGAACATACACGGATCTATCACTTCCGCAACGGCGGGACGGACGAGTATCTCATCGGTTCGGCGGACTTGATGAAGCGGAATCTGGAAAGCCGGGTCGAGGTTGTCGTGCCGATCGAGGACCCCGTCCTGCAGGCCGACTTGTCGAACATCCTGGATATCCAGCTTGCCGACGACTGGTCGGGCTGGGAGATGCAGCCGGACGGGGCCTATGTCAGGCGCCGCACGCCCGAAAGCACGGGCGCGAACGCATCCCACCGGAAATTGATCGAACTGGCCGACAAGAGACAATTCGAGGCGACGCGGTTGCGCAAGCGCAAGCCCAAGGGCGTCGCGCGGCGCAAGGTCAAATAATGCGGCGTGAGCGCGCGGCGATCAGGAATCTGTCTCGATGAAGCGGCTGCTTCTGCTTCGCCATGCCAAGTCCAGCTGGCATGACCCCAGCCTTGCGGATTTCGAGCGCCCCCTGAACCAGCGGGGCCGCGCGGCCGCGCGCATGATGGGTGACTATCTCGTACATAAAGCCCTGCTGCCCGACCTGGTCCTCTGTTCGGCGGCGCAACGGGCCCGTGAAACCTTGGCCTTCATTCAGGATCGGCTGGACGGGGATCTGCCGGCCATGATCGAAAAATCCCTGTACGAAGCCTCACCCGCCGAAATCGCCGGCATCGTGAAGAAAGCCGCCCCCGGGATCGGTACGGTGATGGTGATCGGCCACAATACCGGTCTCGAGGAATTGGCCCGGCGGCTTTCCAGGAAGGGAAACGAAAAGGCCAGAAAGCTCATGGCATCGAAATATCCCACCGGTGCGATGGCCGTCATCGAAATATCGGGGAACGGCTGGTCGAAACTGGATGGCAAGGACGCCTCGCTCCAGCATTTCGTGCGCCCACGCGATCTGGAGGATTAATCCCCGAACCGTTCCTCCAGTTCGGCGATCGGCCCGCCGTAGCGGCGCTCCAGGTAGGCGCTCCAGGTGGGTTCCATTTCGATCTCCCGGCGCATCTCCTCGCGCCATGCATCGCGGTCTTCCCTGGATGCGAACTGAAGGTGGCCGGGCAGGTCCTCGGGCACGACCCGCTGCGTATCGCCATGGGTTGCCATGAGTTCGTAATATTCTGCGACTGCCAGGTGCGCCAGCTCTCTCATGACCTCCGGGCCAACCTCGTACCGCCCGCTCTCGCCGAACCCCATGTCGTAGGCGAGGAACGAATAGAGCTCCTCCAACGTATGATCCCAGGCTTCCGGATCGCCGGTATGGTCCGGGAGTCGCACTGTTGCGCCGTCCTCCGGCGACTGTTCGTGCAGGATCGCATGCAGCGCCGGCGCATAAATTGTCTGGACCCTGTGTCGCACCCAATCGTCCAGCGGCGGCTTCAGATAGATCACCAAGGGCAGTTGGACGATACCGTCGGCATCGCTCTTCAAGAGCCCGCCGGGTCGTGTCCAGTCCAGCGACGCGGCAAAGTGGACGTGCTTGCCTTCATGGACAAAGGCGACCCAGGCCGTCGCCGGCGTCCCGTCCGGCCCGGCGACCCGGAACGTACACGGCATGACCACGCCGACCGACAGCGCCAGCAGCCCCGCCGCCAACAGCAGCAGAACGCCCGCCATAATGCGAACGAAACGCCTCATCGATTATCCCCGTCCACCCCGGACCTGGCTGTCCGTAGGGTCGATTATACCCGAAAAGGCGGGGCGATGATGGTAATGCTTCACGGTCTGTTCAAATGCGCCGGGCCGCTGGTTCTGCTATCATTAAACTTCCGCCCTGAAGGGAGGCCCGAATGCGCATGTTATTTTCGCCCCTTTTCCGCGCCGCCGCCGTCATGGCGGCCCTGCTGTTGCCCGCCGGCCCCGCGCTGGCGGACAGGATCGACGGCAACTGGTGCTTTACGGACAGCCGCCATATGTCGATCGACGGCCCGGCCATTGTCACGCCGGGCGGCACGAGCATGACCGGCGACTACGACCGCCACGGATTCCACTACGTCGCGCCCGCCGGCGAGGCGGACGCCGGCGCCCAGGTCGATATGATCCAGTTCGACGACTACACCATCCAGGTGACCACCACCCCGCCCGGCGGCGGTGGAGCGCGGACGGAGACCTGGAAACGCTGCGACCTGACGACCTGATCCTTGCGATCCTGTACTGTAACTGTAACTGGGGGGTCTACTTCAGCGTCTCGCCGAACAGCCGCAGCATCGCGGCCCAGGACCGTTTGTCGGCGGTCTCGTTATAGGCCAGGTTGTCCATGCCGTATTCGCCCGCGCCCGGATTGGTGAAGCCGTGCCGCGTGCCGGAATAGATGGTCATCTCCCAGTCCGCCTTGGTGCGGTCAAGGCCCGCCTTGAAGGCGGCGATCCGCTCCGCCGGGATGAATGCGTCGTCGCGCCCATGCGCGACCAGCACGCGTGGTTTGATCGAGGTCACCGCGTCATCCGCCGGCGGCAGCGAGCCGTGAAAACTGACCACCGCCTTCACGTCCGCGCCCGCATAGGCCATCTGCATGACGGTGGCGCCGCCGAAGCAGTAGCCGATGGCGGCGACATTGGCGGCATCGACCTGCGGCTGCGCCTTCAGGATGTCGAGGCCCAAATTGGCGCGCACCCGCCAGCCCTCGACATTGCCGGTGATCTGCTTCATCCATGCGCCGGCATCCTCGGCATGGCTGGTCACCTTGTCGTCGCCATACATATCCAGCGCAAAGGCGACGTAGCCTTCCGCGGCCAGCTGCTTCGCGCGGTTCATGGCGTAGTCGTTCAGGCCCCACCACTCGTGGACCACCAGCACGCCCGGCCGCTTGGCGCCCGACGCGTCGTCCCAGGCCAGCACGCCCTTCAGCGTGACGCCGCCATCCTTGTATTCAATGGTTTTCGTCTTGACCGCAGCCAGCGCCTCGCCGGCCGCAAGGGAAATCCCGAAAGCCATAGCCACCGCCAGCAAGGGGCGGCAAATCATGCGTCTCATCTCTTTTCTCCCTGAACCCTGTAATGGTTGTTTCTTCGCAACGATATTAACGGCACTCGCGAGCTGTTGAAAAGAGATTTTCTGCGGCGGGCGGGGGGGCTGGCGGTGGACAGCCCCGCGCAACGCTGTTCATACATCGGGCCCAGGTCAGGGCCACCTGATCACCCAGCGGTCGGAACAGCGCCTGTCAATGCGGTGCAGCCCTGCCCTGCGGGCGGCATCCAGGGCGGCCTGGTATTCTTCCGCCGTAATCATGCGGTCGAGTTCCGGGTATTCGCCGGCACGGTAGGCGGGTCGGTACTGTTCCATGATATTGACATAGGTGTGGGGAGAGATTTCCCGGGCCAGGAATTGCATGACTTGCTCCGTCCCGGCAATGCCGTTGGGCAGCACGAGATGACGCACCAGCAGTCCGCGCTCGGCGACGCCGTCGGGGTTCAGCCTCAGGTCGCCGACCTGGGCGTGCATCTCACGCACGGCCGCCTGGTTGATGCTCACATAATCCGGTGTATGGGAATACTTTTTTGCAAGTTCCGGATCGCCGTATTTCATGTCGGGCATGTAGATATCGACGACCCCGTCCAGCAGCTTGAGCGCCTCCAGGCTGTCATAACCGCTGCTGTTATAAACCAGTGGCAGGCGCAGCCCCCGGCCGGCAGCGATGACCAGCGCCGCCAGGAATTGCGCCACCACATGGCTGGGGCTGACCAGATTGATATTGTGGCAGCCCATCGCCTGCAGGCTCAGCATGATCTCCGCCAGTTCCACGGCGGTCTTTTCCTCGCCCTGGCCCTTCCAGCTGATGTCGTGGTTCTGGCAGAAAACGCAGCGCATGTTGCACCACGAGAAAAAGATCGTGCCCGACCCGCGCCAGCCGCGCAGGCAGTCTTCCTCGCCGTGATGCGGGCCGGCGCTGTTGACCACGGCCAACTCGCCGGTTCGGCACACCACGCCGTCCAGCGTCTGCTTGCGGTTCACATGGCAATAGCGGGCGCAGAGATCGCAGTCTTCCAGATGCTTGTCGGCGATACGGGCGCGCACCCCCAGCTCGCCGGACCGGTACAGCGCCATCCAGGCGGGCTCGAACTCGCCCGCCAGCGGGCGGTATGTAGCCCTGCTGATTTTCATACCGAAATAAAAACGCTCGCGGCAAACCGGCATCGGATTTCTCCAGCGCCCAAATGGGCGACCTCTGCAAGCTGGAGAGAGCATGCCACGGGAACGGCCGCCTGGCATTGACCTGCGTCAACACCGGAGCATGAATCTGGTGTCTGTTATTTTGATTTCAGTATCTTGCGCAGTGCGGAGAGGTGACTGCGCCACTGATCGTCCGCGGGCGCCGATCCGTCGTCAGGCAGAATGAGGTCGGGCTTGCCGCCGTCCAGCAGCAGCGTCGTTCCTTGAAGAATTTCGGGCACGCCGCCCGAGACGACATAGCCCATGCGCAGGGCCCGGCCCAGCAGGGTCGCCCGCCGGATCTGCCGGCCGCTCAATAGCCGCTGCACTATGCGCATGGCTCCCTTCGGCATCGTTTCGCCATATCGGTTGAAAACGGTA
>DAOVHN010000014.1 GCA_030671915.1 Pseudomonadota bacterium | reverse complement strand
TTATACTGTGGTATATAGGGTGCTGACAGTTGTATTATGGCTTCTCATCTGAAAGAATGCGCGAGGCGATGCAAAGAACATCGGGCCTGGAATTTTAGAGAGTCGCAAGAAGGGTGTGCCAAGGGAATGAAAATTCTTATCGCTGACGATCATCTGTTGCTGGCCGATGCGCTGGCCCAACTGGTGAAGGAAAACGAGGCCGGCTCGGAGGTTTTACAGGCGGGCTCGCTCGATGACGCCCTGGAAACGATGGACCGTGACGGCACAGTCGAGATCGTTCTCGTCGATTACGATCTGCCTGGCCTGGGCGGGGTAGAAGGGCTGGAGCGCCTCCGCAGCCGCCATCCCAAGGTGCCCTGTGCTATTTTCTCGGGTTCGGAGGATATCGGGTTGGCGTCCAGCGCGCTGGCCAGTGGCGCCGCGGGTTTCATACCAAAGAGCATGTCAGCGCCGGCATTTTTCCACGCTATCAAGCTCATGCAGGTCGGGGAGAAGTTCATCCCGGCGGGGCTGTATGAAAATATCGCAAACCAGGCATCCGTTAACCGGGTGAACGAGGAAAGCGCCGAGAGTTTCATCGCCCGGACCGGCCTGTCGCCACGCGAGACCGAT
The DNA here is from genome assembly GCA_030671915.1 of Pseudomonadota bacterium. Classification (GTDB taxonomy): domain Bacteria; phylum Pseudomonadota; class Alphaproteobacteria; order UBA8366; family JADFVY01; genus JADFVY01. The sequence continues at coordinate 13,464 of DAOVHN010000014.1, read as the reverse complement.
GTGCTTCGCGCACTGGTCAAGGGTATTTCCAACCGGCAGATCGGCAATGAACTGGGCGTCGAGGAAGTAACGATCAAGCTGCATCTTCGCCGCATATACAAGAAAGTCGGCGTGGCAAACCGCACCCAGGCGGTGAAGCTGGCAATGGCCAACGGTATCGGATAAAGCGCTACTCGCCGTCCTGCGGCTTCCCATAGGTCTCGAACTTCTCCAGCACCCGTCGCATCTCCGCGGCGGGCAGGACAATGGGTTCGCCCAGCTGCAACGCCTGGCAATATTGCCGCGCCAGGGTTTCCACCTCCACTGCCAGAGCCAACACGGCGTCCAGGTCGCGGTCGATGCAGATCATGCCGTGATTGGCCAGCAGGCATGCCTTGCGCCCTTCCAGCGCGGCCAGGGCATTGTTCGACAGTTCCTGGCTGCCGAAGGTGGCGTAGGGCGCGCAGCGGATCGAATCGCCACCGGCGACGGCGACCATATAGTGGAACGCCGGGATTTCCCTGCCAAGGCAGGCCAGCGCCGTACAGTAGGGCGCGTGGGCGTGCAACACCGCTCCCGCATTCTTGCGGCCGCGCAGGATATCGTAATGGAAGCGCCATTCGCTGGACGGGTTTTGTTCGCCCTTCGGCCGGCCGTTCTTGTCGATAAATACGATGTCCGACGGTTTCATGCCGTCATAGGGAAGGCCGCTGGGTGTGATCAGCAGGCCGCCGTCCAGGCGCGTGCTGACATTGCCGGCCATCCCCTGGTTTATGCCCAGGCGGTTCATGCCGAGACATGTTTCGATTATCTGGCGGCGCAAGGCGCTTTCGGTACGGCCGGTCATCGCCGGTGTCCGGCGCGGCGCCGGTAGGATATGCGACGGCTCATTTGTACCTGAATGTAATACGGCCCTTGGTCAGGTCGTAAGGGGTCAGCTCGACGATTACGCGGTCGCCGGCGAGAACACGGATGCGGAATTTGCGCATCTTGCCCGCGGTATGGGCAAGAACTTCATGCCCATTGTCGAGCTCGACCCGGAAAGTAGCGTTCGGAAGGAGTTCCTTCACGACGCCGTCCATTTCGATCAGATCTTCCTTGGCCACGAATCCCCCCTCCGATCATATGGCCACGACTAGTGGTATGAATCCTAACGGGAACGCCCAGTTTGTTACCATTTAACGCCTTGCGGGAAAAGGGGTTATTCCGCCACCGCGACGGATGAGCGAAGCTCGCCGGTGGCTTGCCGGATGATCAGCACCGAACTGCTCAGCGCCAGGCCCGCCATGACCAGTGCCACCAGAAGGTCCGGCCAAGCGGATCCAAGCGAAAATACGCCGCCCGCCGCCAGCATGACGGCGACATTGCCAATCGCGTCGTTGCGGCTGCACAGCCAGACCGACCGCATGTTGGCGTTGCCCGATCTGAAGGTATAAAGAAGGCCCGCGCTGGCGACATTGGCAACCAGCGCCAGGAAACCGACGGACCCCATCACGAAGGCACCGGGAAGGGCGCCGTAATACAGATTCCAAGCCGCCTGGCCGATGACCCAGAGCCCGAACAGGCCCATCGTCGCGCCCTTTACCAGCGCCGCGCTGGAGCGCCAGCGCATAGACATGCTCAGCACCATCAGGGTCAATATGTAGTTGGCGGAATCGCCGAGGAAATCGAGCGCATCTGCCTGCAGCGATACCGAATGGGCGAACAGACCCGAAATCATCTCGACGCCGAACATCACCGCGTTGATGGCGAGCACGATCCACAGCGCGCGGCGGAATCCCGGATCGGGCGCGCCGTCCATATCGCAGCTTGAATCATGATGGCAGCCAGCCATCAAGTCGCAACCCCACAGCGTTGTGGCAAAAGGTGACAATCAAACATATGAACAATTATTCATATAATATGATCCGATGTCAAGTCCGGCCGAGTGTTTTTCGGTTGGGGGTGGCAATTTGCAGCCGGCTGGGGAATATTGCGCCACCAAACGCAAACCGTACCGTAAGGAGACTATCTTGGAAGCCGAACTGACCGTCTATCTGTCCGGAGAAATACATACTGATTGGCGCGAGAGGGTCGAAAAAGGGGCCGCCGAGGCCGGCCTGCCAGTCGAGTTCCTGGCCCCCGTAACCGACCATGCGACCAGCGACGATTGTGGCGTGGCGATTCTGGGCGAGGAGGACAATCCGTTCTGGAAGGATCACAAGGGTGCCAAGCTGAACGCCATCCGCACCCGCACCATGATAGAGCGCGCGGATGTCGTGGTGGTCCGTTTCGGCGACAAATACCGCCAATGGAACGCGGCCTTCGACGCGGGCTATGCGGCAGCGCTGGGAACCCCCGTTGTTACGCTGCACGACCCCGACCTCACCCACGCGCTGAAGGAGGTGGACGGCGCCGCGCTGGCCACTGCGGAAACGCCTGAACAGGTCGTCCGAATTCTGAAATATGTAGTTGAGGGCGCGCTTTAGGGTATCTCGGGATCGATCGGCGGGAGGAATCACCAAATGAATATCGGAAAGCTCATGCTGGCCCTGCCGTTGGCGGTGGCAGGGCTCGCCGCGCCGGCGCTTGGCGACGATATGCAGGGGCATAACCAGGCCCACCAGGCGATGCATGGTAGCATGGCAGCGGATCCAACCGAACCGGGGCAAGGCGCGTTCGCCGCGATCCAGGAGATAGTGGCGATCCTCGAGGCGGATCCGCCCACCGATTGGGCACGCGTCGACCTGGGGGCGTTGCGCCGGCATCTGGTCGATATGAATGCGTTGGTCATGTCGGCGGAGGTGGCCGAACGGGAAATTCCCGGCGGGATCGAAGCGACGGTTTCCGGCGCCGGCCGCGCCGGCGAGGCGGCCCGGCGCATGGTCCCCGCCCACGCCAGGGAATTGGCCCGGATAGAGGGCTGGACGGTGTCGGCCGAGAACCCGGCCGGCGGGAATGTCGTTTTACGGGTTACATCGGCCGACCCGCGCGCGGAGGCCCATATTCGCGGACTCGGGTTCTTCGGACTGATGGCGTCCGGCGCGCACCACCAGCCGCACCACCTGGCGATCGCGCGCGGTGGCGGGATGCAACACTGAAATAACGGGTTCGTCGGCGGCGCGGCGCAACGCCTGCGCCGCCGTCGTCCCGCTCATCCGTTGGCCATGCCCTTGCCGATGGCGCGGTTGACGGCGCTGGTGATCGCGCGCAACGACGCCATGACGATATTCGTGTCCGTGCCGGCGCCGAACAGGGTTCCGCCACCGTTCACTTCGACCTCGACATAGGCTGCGGCCGTTGCATCGGCGCCATGGCCGATCGCATGTTCGCGATAATCCACGAGACGAATTTCATTGCTGCCGATCTGGCCAAGCGCGTCCAGGAAGGCATCGACCGGGCCGTTGCCGGCGCCGGAAATTTCCTGTTCAACGCCGTTGACCTTGACCGTCGCCGTGATGTTGCGCTGGCCGCGCACGCGGCGGTCCGGCAATGTCCGGTAATCGACGACATCGTATGGGCTCGACTGCTTCAGATATTCGGCCTCGAAGGCGGCCCGGATATCGGCGGGCGAGAGCTCCTTGCCGGTCCGGTCAGCGACCGCCTGCACGACCGGGCTGAACTCGATCTGCAGCCGGCGCGGCAGGACCAAGCCGTAATCCTGTTCCAGAAGATAGGCGATGCCGCCCTTGCCGGATTGGCTGTTGACGCGGATCACGGCCTCGTAGCTGCGCCCGACGTCGGCCGGGTCCAACGGCAGGTAGGGCACTTCCCACTGGCCGCTGTTCGATTTGCGCTGAACCGCCAGGCCCTTCTTGATCGCATCCTGGTGCGAGCCGGAGAAGGCGGTGAACACCAACTCGCCAGCATAGGGATGACGCGGATGCACCGGCAACTGCGTGCAAAATTCCGACACCCCGACCAACTCTTCGATATTCGAAATGTCGAGGCCCGGATCGATGCCCTGGGTGAACAGGTTCATTGCCAGAGTCACGACGTCGACATTGCCGGTACGCTCGCCATTGCCGAACAGCGTACCCTCGATACGCTCCGCGCCGGCCATCACCGCCAGCTCGGTGGCCGCGACGGCGGTGCCGCGGTCATTATGCGGGTGGAGGCTGACGATCACGGAGTCGCGGTTGCGCAGATTGCGGCAGAACCACTCGATCTGGTCGGCATAGACGTTCGGCGTTGCCATTTCGACTGTGCTCGGCAGGTTCAGAATCATCCTGTTTTGTGGCGTCGGCCGATAGACGTCCATCACCGCCTCGCAGATTTCGACCGCGTAATCGAGCTCGGTTCCGGTAAAGCTTTCCGGCGAATACTGGAACACCCACTCAGTGCCGGGGCGCGCGGCGGCCAGTTCCGCGATCTGCCTTGCGCCCTCGACCGCGATTCCGGTGATGCCGGTGCGGTCGAGGCCGAACACCACGCGGCGCTGCAGTTCCGACGTCGAATTGTAGAGATGTACGATGACCCGGCGCGCGCCTTCCAGCGCCTTAAAGGTGCGCTCGATCAGCGCCTTGCGCGACTGCGTGAGGACCTGGACGGTGACGTCCTCGGGAATCCGGTCCTGCTCGATGAGCTCGCGGACGAACGCGTAATCCGTCTCCGAGGCAGCCGGGAAGCCGAGCTCGATTTCCTTGAAGCCCATATCGACAAGCGTGTCGAACATGCGACGCTTACGCTCGCTGTTCATCGGCTCGATCAGCGCTTGATTGCCATCGCGTAAGTCGACGCTGCACCAGATGGGATGGCGGTCGATCACGCGCGACGGCCATTGCCGGTCCGGCAGATCGATCGGCGCGAAAGGTTTGTATTTCTTGGCAGGAATAACGTTCATAACTGGACTCTCCTCGTTCAAACGGCGTTGCGACAGGGGACGGCCAAAAGACGGCCGCCGGGCAGCCGATCAGACCCGGCGACCGCCCCTAAGTCGCAGCAGAAGGAGAATCCGCGCGTCAAACATGCGCGAGGCACCGCGTGCGTGCGGCGCGAAATACGTAATACTACTGGCTGGTCTGAACATCGTGAAAATCCTGCAGAATGGCGATAGAGCCGAAAAACGCGCGCCCCGGCGCTCCGGTCAGGAGGCCGGGCCGGTAAGAAGGAGGCTCAGAATCAGTGTGCAGGGCTTCATGTTCATAGGCACAAAGGTAGTGGCCGTATGCGTCCGGGTCAAGCGCCGGCGATGGTCAAGCACCCGGCCGGCAGCCGCGTCTGTTACCCTACGATGTTGTGTTCCGGGCCGAGCGGGAACTTGGTGATGTTCTCGGCACCGTCTTTATGCACGATCAGGATGTCGTGTTCGCGGTAGCCGCCGGCGCCGGGCTCGCCCTCGGGCAGGGTGATCATCGGCTCCATCGAGACCACCATGTTGGGCTCCAGTACCGTGTCGATATCCTCGCGTAGCTCCAGCCCCGCCTCGCGGCCGTAATAATGCGACAACGTGCCGAAGGAATGGCCGTAGCCGAAGGTCCGGTACTTCAGCAGCCCATGTTCGGCGTATATCTCGTTCAGTTCGGCGGCGATGTCGCGGCAGACCGCGCCGGGGCGGATCAGCTCCAGCCCGCGGCGATGGACCTTCACGTTAACCTGCCATAATTCGAGCGACCGGTCGTCGGCATGTTCGAAGAAGAGCGTGCGTTCCAGCGCCGTGTAATAGCCAGAGATCATCGGGAAGCAGTTGAGGCTGAGGATATCGCCCTTATCTATCTTCTGCGTCGTCACCGGATTGTGCGCGCCATCGGTGTTCGGGCCAGACTGGAACCATGTCCAGGAGTCCATAATGTCGGACTGCGGATAGGTCCTGGCGATTTCGCGCACCATGGCCTGCGTCGAATGCAGCGCGACCTCGTGTTCCGGCACGCCTTCGGCGATCGCCTCGACGCAGGCCGCACCGCCGATATCGGCGGTGCGCGCGCCGTTGCGGATGACCGCGAGTTCCTCCACCGTCTTGAACATGCGCAGGCGCATGGTCGCTTGGCCAACATCCACAATCTCGGCGCCCGACAGCGCATCGCCCAGCTTGCGGTGCGCGTCCAGGTTCATATGGTCGAACTCGACACCGACGCGCTTTGCGGCGCCTACCTCCTGTTGGACCGCGCGGAAGAAATTGTCCCGCTGCCAGTCGGTATAGGTGACCGTATCGCCATAACCACGCCGCCAAGGCTGACCGTAATCGATATTGGCGACGATGGCGATGGACTTGTCCCGGGTCACCACCAGCCCGTAAGGCCGGCCGAAGGAGCAATAGATGAAGTCGTTGAAATAATTGATGTTATGATAGGAGGTGAACAGCACCGCCTCGATCCCGACGTCGGCCATGTGAGCGCGCAGGCGCTTGAGTCGCCCGTCGATCTCGGCGTCTGAAAACACCCGAGGCGCCTTGTCGCCGTTATGGATGGTGATGACGTTCTGAAGGTCCCGATGCGCGGCCATGGCCGAACTCCTCGCTAAAATAATGAATCTCCGGTCCTCCTATACCGGCGTCCGGCATTCGACAAATGTATTTTTCTTATTCTCCCAAATTGGGACGAAATGCCAGGCCGTCCGTTTTACGAGTGGAGACTTGAAATAACTTCTCCCAATAGTATTATCCACCGGCAATAAGTAGCTATAATGTATGAAATTCGGGTCATATTCTTAACGAAAGAGGCATAATTATAACTAGATGGGGGAGCTTGTGCCCGGCAACAATACATCGGATCCGACGATGGAAATCCTGGAGTTGAAGCACGCGCTGGAAGAGCGCACCACGCAGCTACACGCAATGCAGGAGTCTCTGGAACGAAATACCCGGCTAATCGCACTGGGTCAGCTTGTTTCCAATACTATGCACGAACTTCGCGGCCCTCTCGGCGCGATGCTGACCTCGCTTCATCTGGTGGAGAAGCGGGTGGGCGATGCGGACCCGGCCGCCAGAAAAGGGCTGGAGCGAATTCACCGAAGCATCCGGCGCTGCGACGACATTATTACGAGATTGCTTGATTATTCACGCTACGAGTCGCTTGCGCCGGAACCGACCCGAATCGACCAGTGGCTGCGCGCCCTGTTGCATGTCCAGGCCATGCCGGAAGGCGTTTCGCTGGAATTCGACCCAGGGCTCGGCGACAGGCGAGGCGCGGTCGACCGCGACAGGCTGCAACGCGCACTCGTCCATGTGATCGAAAACGCGGCGCAGGCGATCGCGGATGGCGGGAAGCCGGGGTACATCGCGGTCAGCACCCGGGCTGGCGGCAAATCCATGGAAATCCGGATCGCCGACAATGGACCGGGCGTTCCCGACGAGTGCCGCGCCGATATCTTCGAACCCCTTTTCAGTGGCAGGTCGGGGCGGATCGGTCTTGGCCTTCCGATCGCAAGGCGCATTGTCGAGCAGCATGGCGGGACGATAGCCCTCGACAGCCACCCGGACCAGGGAACCACCGTCATCGTCACTCTGCCCCTGGACTCCGAAGAACCGGCCGGCGGTTGAACCTGTCGCGGCCCCGCTGGCTTTCGCTTACCGGACGCGCGTGATAGACCGGGACAGCATTTTGTCTGGGAGGGTATCGCGTGTATCGCGAAAACGGCTTCAAGAAACGCCTTCTGGCGGGTGAGCAGTGTTACGGCTGCTGGCTGCATCTGTGCAGCCCGGTCGCCGCCGAGGTTCTGGCCCTGGCCGGCTACGACGCACTGATCATCGACCATGAGCACGGGTCGGGTGACCTCGTTGGCGCAATCCAGATCATGCAGGCGATGTCCGCGACGCCGGCCTCTCCCATCCTGCGGGTTCCCTGGAACGACCCGGTGGCGCTGAAACGTGCGCTCGATACCGGCCCCGAAGGCGTGATGATCCCCAGCATCAATTCGGCGGACCAAGCCAAGGCGGCGGCAGCGGCCTGCCGCTATCCGCCCGGCGGCATGCGCGGCGCGGCCTACGGGCTGGTGCGCGCCTCCGACTACGGAATGGCTGCGAAAGATTATTTCGAGAATGCGCAGGACAATTTGCTGGTCATCTGCCAGATAGAAACGGCGGAGGCCGTGGACGCGATCCTCGAGATCGCGGCGGTGGACGGTGTCGATATGCTGTTCATCGGCCCGATCGACCTGTCGGGCAGTATTGGAAAACTAGGACGGTTCGACGACGCTGCCGTGATCGCGCTCAGGGAACGGGCCGAGGACGCGATCAAGGCGGCGGGAAAGTTGCTGGGCGGGTTGGCGGTGCCCAACCTGAGTATCACGGACATGACGGCGCGCGGCTACGACTTCGTCACGGCGGCCAGCGACATCACCCTGCTGCGCGACGCCGCCCTGGCGCAATTGGCGAAAATGCGGGGAACATAGAGCCCGAGTTTGAACGACAAAGGAACGCGCCATGCCCGACATCATCCTGCATCACTATCCGCAATCGCCGGTTTCAGAGAAAATCCGCGTCGTGTTGGGTATCAAGGGGCTGGACTGGCGTTCCGTCCAAATTCCCCGCCTGCCGCCCAAGCCGGACCTGATGCCGCTGACCGGTGGCTACCGGCTGACCCCGGTGATGCAGATCGGCGCCGACATTTTCTGCGACAGCTTGTGCATCGCCCGGGCCGTCGAAGAGCGATTTCCCGAGCCCACGCTCTATCCCGGCGGCGGCGACGGCATGGTGTGGGGCGTATCGCGCTGGACCGACGGCCCATTCTTCCAGACCGCGCTGCAAGTGGTATTTGGCGCGGAGCATCAGAAGATGCCGCCCGAATTCGTGCGCGACCGCGGCCAGATCTATTTCGGGTCTGACTGGAACATGGAAAGGCTTCAAGCGGATCTGGCCAACAGCGTCGCCAATCTGCGCGTGCAGTTCGGCTGGGTCGAGGAACGGTTGGCGACGGGGCGCAAGTTCATGCTGGGTGGCGCGCCGGGAATGCCAGATGCGCTGATATATTACCTGACCTGGTTCATTCGCGGGCGCTGGGACGGTGGCCCGGATTTCCTGTCGCAATTCCCCGATCTTTGCGCCTGGGAGGAACGGGTGGCGGCCATCGGCCATGGCAATGCAACAGATATGACGTCCAGCGAGGCGCTGGAAGCCGCCCGCGCCTGCGAGCCCGCGACCCAGGAAACGCCGGACCCCGGCGACCCGCGCGACCTGGAACCCGGTGACGCGGTAACGGTAACGCCTGACTATGGCGGCTTTACCGTCGAGGGCGGGGTCCTCAGCCTGCGCCGCCACGAGATCGGCATCGTCCGCGACGACGAGCGCGTCGGCCGCGTGGCCATCCACTTCCCAACACTGGGATACAGGGTCGAGAAAGCATAGATCCGCGGATGCGGAAAAACACCGACCCCTTTGTGTCTCTGGATCTGTTTGGTTTATTCTTTGGCTATGAACTACGAACGAATCGAGATCTGTCCCCTGACCCCCACGCTTGGCGCGGAGGTTTCAGGTGTCGACCTTTCGCAGCCGGTCGACAACGCGACGGCCGAGGAAATCCGCCGCGCTTTCGCCGACTATCTTGTGCTGTTCGTTCGCGGGCAGGAGATCTCGCCCGACAACCAGGTGGCCTTCGCCGGGCTGTTCGGCCCGGTCGGAACCTATCCCTTCGCCGAACCGATCGACGAGCACCCCCAGGTTATTCCCATCATCAAGGAGCCGCACCAGACCACTAATTTCGGCGGCATCTGGCATACCGATACGCCCTATCTGGAAAAGCCCTCGCTCGGATCGGTGCTCTATGCGCGCGAGGTGCCGGCGGTGGGCGGCGATACCATCTGGGCCAGCGGCTACCGCGCCTGGGAGACATTGTCGGACGGCCTGCGGGCGACGCTGGAGCCGCTGCGCGCGGTGCAAAGCGCAGCAAAGAACAAGGCGAAACTGCGCACGGATCACCTGAAGAACGGCTCGATGCGCGGTCACAACGAAGGCGCCATGGATGTGCAGCAGGCCGAGCATCCGGTGGCCCGCACGCACCCGGTCACGGGCCGCAAGGCGCTCTATGTCAGCCCGGCGCATACGACGCATTTCGTCGGCTGGACCGAGGCGGAAAGCGCGCCGCTGCTGAATTATCTGTTCAGCCACATCACAAGGGAAGGAAACACCTGCCGCTTCCGATGGACGAAGGGCGCGGTGGCGGTCTGGGACAACCGCTGCAGCCTGCATTACCCCCTGAACGACTATCACGGACACCGCCGAGAAATGCACCGCGTGACGATTGAGGGGGAATGGCCGGTTTAAAGCGTTTCGAGAGTGTTGGCAGCCGCCCGCCCGTATCGCGCAGGTCCATCCATCAACCGGCGGGCTGATAGTTCAGGTCGCGGTCCACCAGGACCGTGCCGTTTTCGTCGAGGACCTCCACCCGCCATCGACCGGCTTTCTCGGTAGGCAGGATTCGGGTCGACCAGAATTTCCATTTGGGTCCGCGAATCTGGAAATCGGTCTCGTATTCAACTGTGCCTCCATAGGTCCAGCGATGCGTGACGATATGACCTGCCATGCCGCGAACTTCGGTAAAAAATGTAATCGCCTGATGCGGGTTGTCGAGCAGAGCGACGTCGTCTGACGGATAGCGTTTCGATATCCTGGTCGTAAACTGAGCCAGCGTCACTCCTTGCTCAACAAGCAGCTTGCGGTCTTTGTCCTCGCCGCCGCCGCCATACAGGCTGCCGGCGTTATTACCGGCACTGCCGGTGGCGGTGTTGCTGCCGCTCGCGGTACCACCAGAATCCCCGCCACCGGAATTTCCACCGCCATTTCCGCCGCCGTTGCCGCCGCCGTTACCACCACCATGATTGCCCGCATCTGCCGTCTTCCAGAGATCCGGCCCATGGCCCCGATCCAAGGTCAGCGGCAAGACACCCGTACCCAGCATGATTGCAAGACCGAGCCCATATCGACCTGCCCACCGGCGGGTTGGCTGGCGCGATCTGCCCCGATCACCGGATTTCCGTTCTATCCTGACCATGGCTTGACACCATCCGATCGTATAGCTTTCTCAATTTTGCCCTGTACGAAGGCGAATCAATGCAGCAGCTTATAGTCGAAAGGGTTAATGCTTTGTAAGCGATCCGGTTTCTTTGGCCGTGAGGCAATGACGACTTTCGGGTTAACAGACGCCGATCGCCAAGTCCTGCCGATTGGTATTGTCGCCTATATCGCCGCCAGACGCCGGCTCAGTGTGTCGGGATCGATCGGTTTGGTCAGGATTTCCATGGCGCCGGCCTCGATGCCCTGATTGGCAACGTCCTCCGCGCTGTAGCCGGTCAGCAGGAAGCAGGGCAGGTCCGGCCGGAACTCCCTGATCGCGCGCAGGCACTCGGCGCCGTTCATGTCGGGCAGTCCGATATCGATTAGCGCGACGTCGAATACTCCGCCCTCGATTGCCGAAATCGCATCCTTCCCGTTATGCGTCATAACGGGGTAGTGGCCGTCGAGTTCGAAGACCTCCATCAGGCCGTCCGCGAAGTCCTCGTCGTCATCGACGATCAAAATCCTAAGGCTTGTCATGCGCACCCTTCCGGCAGCTCTGTATCGAGGGGAAGCCATAATCGCACCAGGGCGCCCTTGCCGGGTTCGCTTTCGATCTGAATGCCGCCGTCATGCTCTTCCATTATGCGTTGCACAGTCGGCAGCCCCAGTCCAGTACCGAAACTCTTCGTGCTGAACAACGGCTCCATGACCTGGGCGAGGCAATCGGCTGGAATGCCGGGCCCGTTATCGCGAATCTCGCAGACCAGCCGGTCACCGTTCACGCCGCAGGCAATTTCCACCCGGCCTTTTCCCGAACCGCCGGGGCCGTGCTTGCCGATCACCGCCTGGCAGGCGTTATCGAAGACATTGATGATCGCGCGGCGAAAATCCTCGCGGTCGATCATGACCTCGGCGTCCCCAGCGACCGTATCCATCGACAACGATACGCCGTCGGGAATGTCCTGGTCGGCGATAACGGCAGAGAGCCATTTGCTAAATCGGGTCGGTTCGCGCTGCAAGCCCTTCGCGCGGGCGAAGTCCAGCAATTCGGTGATGATCCGGTCACTGCGGGCGATCCCGCGCTCTGCCCGCGCCAGCGACCGCTCCAGGTCGAGCCCGGCTTGTCCGCTCAATCGGCGGATCACGGCGATCGATGTCGCAACGGCGCCAAGCGGGTTTCGCAGCTCGTGCGCGACGGTGCCGGTTAACTGTCCCATGGCGGCCAGCCGCTCCTTGCGCAGGAGATCCGCCTCCAGGCGTTTGCGTTCGGTAATATCCTGGCCCAGTGAAAACCATCCGCGCGCATGGCCGTTCTGGTCGAGGTCGGCGATCCATCGCTGGTACACGGTGCGGGTGACATTGTCCGGATACAAAAGAGTGTCCTCGAAATGGACGTCCTGGCCGGCCAGCACGGCTTCGATCCTTGGGCGCAGCTTCTCGTATGAAGCAGGTGAGAGAATCTCCGACACCTGCCGGCCGATGATTTCGGATGCGGGACGCCCATACCACTGCTCCGCGGCCCGGTTGGCGAAGCGGAAGCGCTGGTCGCTGTCGGCATGGATGATAAAGGCCGGCAGATTGTCGGCGATGGTGCGTAGCTGCTGTTCGCTTTCGCGCAGGGCCTGAACAGCCTTCTCCCGTTCGGTCAGGTCCTGGGCCAGGGCGAACCAGCCTTGCACCTCGCCATCGGCCGTCCGGTCAGGGGCAAACGTAATCTCGATACTGCGCGTCTTGCCGTCGGGATATTCCATCGTTCCGGCAAAGCGCGCGTTTTCGCCCCGCAGCACGGCTTCGACGCTGGCGCGGATGTTCTCGACGGTTTTCCGGGGAAAGAGGTCCGGTATCTTTTTGCCGACGATTTCGCTGACCGGCATGCCATACCAACTGGCGCCCTCCCGGTTGATGAACCGGTAACGCCAGTCCCGGTCGAAGCGGGCCATCAGGACGGGCAGGTTATCGGCGATGGTGCCCAGCTCTTCCTCGCGTTCGAGCAAGGCCCTTTCCGCCTGCTTTCGCGCCGTAATATCCATGGCGATAAAGCCGAGTCCGGCGGTCGCCGACCGATCCGCCGGGTTCAACGGAAAACGGATAGAGAGAAAATCGTGGGTGGTGCCGTCGATATGGGACGCCGGTTCTTCAGTTTCGACGATCTGGCCGCCCTCCAGTACGGCCCTGTCCCTTTCGGCAAAAGCCTCGGCGAACTGGGCAGGGAATATCTCACGGGTCCGGCGGCCGACGACGTCTTCGTTTGTCCGGCCATTATTGTGCTCCCAGGCCCTGTTGACCTGCAGATATTTTCCTTCCCTGTCCTTGAACACGATCTCGAAAGGCGCAGCCCGCATCAGCGAATTGAACAGCTCCCTGGCGTCCGCCAGTTCCCGTGCTACCCGTTTTCGCTCGGTCGTGTCCTGGGCCAGGGCGAACCAGCCCTGCACCGTATCGTCGGCCGCCCGGTCGGGTACGAAGGTTATCTCGACCTCGCGGGAATTGCCGTCGGGATAGGTGATGCCGCCGGAATAGCTTGCCGGACGGCCGGACAGAACCGTCTCGACATGCGGCCGGATCGCCTCGCATGTTTC
>DAOVHN010000096.1 GCA_030671915.1 Pseudomonadota bacterium | reverse complement strand
CCGATTATCATCATCATCGAGGATTTCCCGGCGCCCGATGCGCCAACCAGCGCGACCTGTTCGCCCGCCGCGATTTCGACATCAATGCCGCGCAGGATATGAACCTCACCGGCGCCGCTGCTCAGCGTCAGTTCCAGCCCGGCGAGATCGACAATCGGCGAGGACGCCGCGGTGGGGGTTGTCACGGGAGTTTGCATGGCCAAATGGAAGGGGATTCCGGATAATGGTTTCGACAATTACCGATAAAGGTACTCAACGGATAATCGCATGATTTCGCTTTCGCGCCACGGGGCAAGGAGCCCTCATACATATTGGGCCGCACTGCGGGCATTCAATGCGCTCGTCCTTGCTCTCTTCATGTTCACCGCAACGGCCGAGGCCGGCGAGCGCCCGGTGGTACTGGCGCTGGGCGACAGCCTGACTGCCGGTTATGGCCTGCCGCCGGGCAAAGCCTTCCCCGAGCAGCTTCAGGCCGCGCTTGGCGAGCAAGGCATTGATGCGAAAGTGATCAATGGCGGAGTTTCCGGCGACACCAGCGCCGGCGGCCTGGCCCGGCTGGACTGGCTGCTGGGCGAGCACCCCGACCTGGTTATCGTCGAGTTGGGCGCCAATGACGGGTTGCGCGGGCTGGATCCGGCGATCACGCGGGACAATCTGGACCGCATCATCGCCCGCATCAACGAAACCGGCGCCCGGGTGCTGCTGGCCGGCATGGTGGCGCCGCCGAATCTGGGCACGGATTATGGCGAAAAGTTCGCCTCGCTCTATCCTGCCCTTGCGCAAAAGCATGGAACCGCCTTTTATCCCTTTTTCCTGGACGGAGTCGCGATGGACCCGGCCCTCAACCAGGAAGACGGAATTCATCCAACGGCGGAAGGGGTTGCCGTGATTGTCGGAAAAATGCTGCCGGTGGTGATTGGCGGCCTGGCCGAGGCGGTGAGATGAGCGTGTCGGGCGACTATATATCGGCCCATGCCGCCGCCGAGCGGTGGCAGGATGCCGTGGGCAGCATCGTGGCGCGGCTGGGGCAGATGGAGCCCTGCTACCGGCTGGGCTTCGTTTTCGTGACCGAGGCTTACGCCGCCGATTTGCCCGAGATAGAGGTATTCCTGCGCCAGACCACCGGCGTGCCCAACTGGGTGGGTGCGGCCGGCCTGGGCGTATGCGGCCACTGCATCGAATATTTCGACGAGCCGGCGATATCGGTACTGGTCCTCCCCATAGGCGAGGACGCCTTCCGCCTGTTCAGCGACGTGACCGCGGGGGTCGGGGATGTCGTTTCCGACAATCTCGCCTGGCTGCAGGCGGCCGACCCGCCGCTGGCGGTCACCCATGCCGACCCGGGCAATGCGCAGATCCAGGCGCTGGTCGAGGATCTGTCGGACCAGGCCAACGCCTATCTGGTCGGCGGCATAACCTCGGGCGACAGCGGCGCGGTTCAGCTGGCGGGCAAGCCCACCTCGGGCGGATTGTCGGGCGTGTTCCTGTCGCCCCACGCGGTGCCCGTCGCGGTCGGGCTGACCCAGGGCTGCTCGCCGATCGGCCCGACGCATAAGGTGACGCGCGCCGAGGGCAATGTGCTGATAGAGCTGGACGAGAAACCGGCGCTGGAGGTCTTCCGCGGCGACATCGGCGAGGTGCTGGCGCGCGACCTGCGCCGCGTTTCCGGCTATATCTTCGCCGCGCTGGCGGTGACGGGCTCGGACACGGGCGACTATCTGGTCCGCAATCTGATGGGCGTGGATAACGAGAACGGGCTGGTGGCGATCGGCGATGTGGTGTCGGCCGGCGATAGCGTGATGTTCTGTCGCCGCGACCAGGGCGCCGCGGCCGACGACCTGCGGCGCATGCTGGACCGGTTGAAGCAGCGCGCATCCGGCGGGGTCAGGGCGGGCCTCTATTATAGCTGCGTCGCCCGCGGCCCCAACCAGTTCGGGCCGGGCAGCCGCGAGATGAAGATCATCGCCGACGAACTGGGCGATTTCCCGATCGCCGGCCTGTTCGCCAATGGCGAGATCAACCATAACCGGCTGTACGGCTATACCGGCGTGCTGACGCTGTTCCTCTGACCCCGGGTTATATCCATGATACGCGTGTTCGTCGCCATACCGCTGCCGGAAACCGTGCGCACCCAACTCACGCTGCTGCAATCGGGCCTGCAGGGCGCGCGTTGGCTGAAGCCGGAAAACATCCATCTGACGCTGCGATTTATCGGCGAGGTGCGCAACGACGTGGCCAGCGACATCGACATGGCGCTGTCGGAGATCACCGCGCCGGCCTTTGAATTGGCGCTGGAGGGCGTGAACAGTTTCAGCCGCGGCAAACATCCGCACGCGCTTTGGGTGGGAGTGGCGAAATCGGACCCGTTGATGCATCTGCAGGCGAAAATCGAATCGACCCTGGTGCGCGCCGGCCTGGAGGCGGAGGCGCGTAACTTCTCGCCCCACATTACCATTGCGCGGCTCAAGGAGATGCGCCCCAAGCGCATCGAAGTCTGGGCCGCCGAGCATGGCGCCTTCCGAACCGCCCCCTTCCAGGCAGACCGCTTCGCGCTGTTCTCCAGCTTCCTGAAATCCGACGGCGCGGTTTATATCGAAGAGGCGAGCTATCCGCTGGAGGGGTAGGTCGCTCGGTGCAAACGGGCAGCCTCAAATCTACGGTAACTCATCACCCTTTTGCGGCGGTACATCACGGACCTTGCGCAGCACCTCGCGATAGGCTTCCGGGTCGGCGCGCACTGCTCGCTCGTGGATGAATTCTTCCGTGTCGATGGCGGAAATCTTTTCCGCAATGGCAGTAAGAAAGAGCTGATTGAGCGAGGTGCTGTCACGCTTGGCGACTTTGCGCGCCGCCTCCATCAGGGAATCAGGCAGCCTCAATGCGTACTGGCTCATCTTGATTTATCCTCGTTCAGCAAGGCGATGAATTCGCCCGGTGAAAGAACCGGAATACCGAAGGATCGCGTCAACGACCGGAAATCCCGAATGTTCAGCGTTACCAATATTTTCGCACTCCCGGCCACAGCAAGCTCGCCGACCATGTCATCGGACGGATCGCGGAGCATCGGCCGCCAAAGGTAATGCAGCCTGACCGCCTTCGCATTCGCCGCGATTATGTCGAGGACAGTATCAATATCCGCCGCATCGAGGCCCGTTGCCAAAAGATGTTCGGGCCGTTTCAGAACCGCCTCGTACTCTATGAACAACGGTACCGAAAGCAGTAGACGAAAATTGCCGTCCGGCAGTCGCGTGAGAATATTGTGCGAGGCGCCTCCATGCGACCGAAGTCCGGCAACCAGCACATTTGTATCCAACACAATATCCATATCATATATGGTATCAAACTCGCTCAAATGTCAAGGATTGATATCGAATACGATATTGAATAAAGAAGGGGAAAGTCACCCGAACCGACGCAATATACTGTCCACCTGCGCCGGATATTGCCCGCCGAAATACCAGGTGTGGGTCAGGAGCGGGTAGAGATTGTAGATATCGCGCCGCGCTTCGCGGAAGCCGGGGCGGATGGGGCGGTGTTCTTGGTAGCGGCGGAAGAACGGGTCGCCGTACGTGTTGAAGAGGGTGGCGAACGCGAGTTCGATTTCCGCGTCGGCGTGGTGTATCGCCGGGTCGATGAAGGCGGCGATGCGGCCGTCGCGGACCAGCACGTTGCCGCCCCACATGTCGCCATGGATCAGCGAGGGTTGGTCGGGCTGTTCGATGTACGTATCGAGTTTCGTCTCGCAGAATTTCTCCAGCCGGGCATACGTGTCTTGCGGCAAGTTGCCGTTCTCCAGCGCCAGACGGCCCATATACAGCAACCGATGGTCACGGAAGAATTCGGACCAGGCCTCCGTCCAGGGGTTCGGTTGGCGTAGCGATCCGATCAGGGTGTCCCGTTCATGGCCGTACGCATCGGCCGTTACGCCATGCAGCGCGGCCAGCAAATCCGCTGCGTGTTCCTGCGCCGCCGCGTCAAGCTGCCCGGACGTCTCGACATACTCCATGACCAGAAGGCCGGGTTCGGCGTGGATAACGCCGGGCACGGGCACGGTCCGCGTACGCGCCAGGTAATCCAGCATATAACCCTCGATATCCAGCGTGCCGTCCGCGCCGGCGGTCTTGCCCACCAGCCGCCGCCCATCCGCCAGATCGACCCGCCAGACATCGCCGATGCAGCCGCCGGTCAGCGGCACGGCATGGGTGACCGCAGCACCCGCCGTCGCCGCGATGGCCTGGCGCGCGGCGGGAATCACCGCGCCCGCGCCTCCAGTTCCCGCAGCCAGGCGCGAGCGCCCTCCTCGATCATGTCGAGTACGGATTCGAACCCGTCCGACCCGCCGTAATAGGGGTCGGGCACGGCCGGCGCCGGATGTCCGGCCACGGCCTCCATGAACATGCGCACCTTGTCCCGCTGCTCGCGAGTCGCGCGGCGCTGCATGTCGCGGTGATGCCCCTCATCCATGGCCAGCAGCAGGTCGAACCGATCGAAATCCTCCAGCGTCAATTGCCGGGCGCGCAGGTCAGACATATCGACCCCGCGCCGCGCCGCCGCCTCAACCGACCGCGGGTCGGGCGGGTTGCCCACATGCCAGCCTTCCAGGCCGACAGAGTCCATGCCGATCCCGTCAGACAACCCCGCCTCGGCGACCAGATGGCGGAACACTCCCTCGGCCGTGGGCGAACGGCAAATATTGCCGGTGCAGACGAACAGGACGCGTTGCATATCGTTCCCTCCCTTGTATGGCGCGCACAATCCTTTAGCATGGGCGGCGTCATGCCCGAAACCCGCTCCATCGTCGTGCTGACCGGCGCCGGGATTTCCCGGGAATCCGGCCTGCACACCTTCCGCGACGCCGACGGCATCTGGGCGACGGTGAAGGTCGAGGATGTCGCCACGCCCGAGGCCTTCGCGCGCGACCCCGTGCGCGTCCAGGAATTCTATAACGAGCGCCGTCGCGGGCTGGCAAACACCGGCATCGCCCCCAACCCCGCCCATCTGGCGCTGGCGGAATTCGAGGCCGCGTTTGCCGGCGACTTCCTGCTGGTCACCCAGAATATCGACGATTTGCACGAACGCGCCGGCAGCCGCGAGCTGATCCACATGCATGGCGAGCTGGCCAAGGCGCGATGCGAGGCATGCGACGATGTGGGCGAATGGCGAGAGGACCTGTACATCGACACCGCCTGCCCCGCCTGCACCCAGGTTGGCGACATGCGCCCGCATGTGGTCTGGTTCGGGGAGATGCCGTTCGAGATGGACCGCATCTATGCGGCGCTGGAAGGCTGCGACCTCTTCGTCTCAATTGGCACGTCGGGCAATGTCTATCCGGCGGCCGGCTTCGTGCAGGCCGCCCGCATGGCCGGCGCGCGCACGGTTGAGCTGAACCTGGAACCGTCGGAGGGTGCAACTCTGTTCGAGGAGGCGGTCTACGGCCCGGCCGGGACCGTCGTACCCGGCTGGTTTGCGAAACTCGCCACGGACTGATACCAAGGCTCGCTGATAAAGACACATGTGACCGGTTTCCCCTGGCCGCTCGTCAGGCGCGTTTCGCGCCGTGGTGCGCGCACCACAAGCGGAGCGCAACGCCACGAGCGGCCAGGGGAAACCGGCCTCCGGTGGGTCTTTATCAGCGAGCCTTGGTATGATGCAAGATGAGACCCTGGAACAGGCGATGGCGGCGGCGCGGGCCTGCACGATCTGCGCCAATCATCTGCCGCTGGGGCCGCGTCCCGTTTTTCGGGCATCGCGCACGGCGAGGCTGCTGATCGTCGGCCAGGCGCCGGGCACGAAGGTGCATGAAACCGGCATCCCCTGGAACGACCGCTCCGGCGACCGGCTGCGCGATTGGTTGGGCCTGGATCGCGAGACCTTCTACGACGAGTCCGGCGTCGCCATTCTGCCGGC
Organism: Pseudomonadota bacterium; assembly: GCA_030671915.1. Lineage (GTDB taxonomy): Bacteria > Pseudomonadota > Alphaproteobacteria > UBA8366 > JADFVY01 > JADFVY01. Next base: position 1,929 of record DAOVHN010000096.1, on the reverse strand, counting down.
CGGTTTCTGCTATCCCGGTCGATATGAGAGAGGCGGCGATCTGCCGCCTAGGCCCGAATGCGCGCCCATGTGGCACCGGCGCCTTACCGCCCATATGCCGGATATCGAACTCACCCTGCTGACCGGCCAGTATGCCCAGGCCCACTATCTGGGCCGCCGCCGCTGTCACAGCCTGACCGCCACGGTGGCAGCCTGGCGCGATTATTTGCCCGAATTCCTGCCCCTGCCGCACCCAAGCTGGCGGAATACGGCCTGGCTGCGGAAAAATCCGTGGTTCGACGCGGAACTGCTGCCGGTGCTACGAGAGAAGGTTCTTGCTCTTATCTCCTGATTTTGGCGACGCATTCTGGTTTTCGCCGTCCTTCCCACCGTCCGTCCCGTTCCCCACGCCGCCCATCTTGCGAACTTTTTCGGCGAAATCGGTAAGGCGGTCGGCGACGAGGCGGTTGATTGAGCCTTCGGGATAGGCGCCCTCGGCGTCGGGCGCGCCTGCGGGGACGCCAGTCAGGATTTCGAGGCCCTGGTCGATGCTTTCCACGGCGTAGATCGCGAACTTGCCCTCTCGGCAGGCCTCGACGACGTCTTCGCGCAGCATCAGGTGGCGGGCGTTTGAGGCCGGGATCAGCACGCCCTGCTCGCCGGTCAGGCCACGCGCCTTGCAGACGCCGAAGAATCCCTCGATCTTCTCGTTCACCCCGCCGATCGCCTGGACCTCGCCGCGCTGGTTGACCGATCCGGTGACCGCGAAACCCTGGCGGATCGGCGCGCCGGACAACGCCGACATCAGGGCATAGAGCTCGGCCGAGGAGGCGCTGTCGCCATCGATCCCGCCATAGGATTGCTCGAATACAAGGCTGGCGGCCAGCGCCAGCGGGCGGTCGCGGCCGAAGCGGTCGGCCAGGAATCCGGACAGGATCAGCACGCCCTTGGAATGCAGCGGCCCGCCCAGCTTCACCTCGCGCTCGATGTCGATGACATGGCCGCGCCCCAGGCTGACGCGCGCGGTGATTCGGCTGGGCCGCCCGAAGGCGAAACCGCCGAGTTGCACCACCGACAGGCCGTTGATCTGGCCCGGCTTGGCGCCATCGCTGTCGATCAGCAGGATGCCCTCGGCGATACTTTCCTGGACTTTCTCGCGCAGACGATCGGAACGACGGATATGGGTGTCGATGGCCTTTGTCACGTCTTCAGCCGTAACCTGGTCACGCCCCGCCTCGCCGGCCCAGTAATCGGACTCGTGCAGCAGGTCGGCGATGCTGCGCATATGGGTGGTCAGCTTATCCCGGTCGCCGGCGATGCGCGCCGCACGCTCGACGATGCGCCCCACCGCGCCGGGGCCGAAGGGGCGCATTTTCTCGTTGCGGGCGATGGTGCCGATCAGCCGCGCGTAGAGCTCGACATTCGCCTCTTCGCGCGGCATTTCCACTTCGAAGTCGGCCTGAACCTTGAACAGCTCGCTGAAATCCGGGTCGTAGTCGCAAAGCAGGTAATAAAGCATCCGCTCGCCGACCAGCACGATCTTGATATCCAGCGGAATCGGCTCCGGGTCCAGCGAGACAGTGTCGATCAGACCAAGGCTCTGGCCCAGCGATTCGATCTGCACCTCGCCGGCGCGCAATACCCGCTTCAGCCCCTCCCAGGCATAAGGCTGAGTCAGCAGCTTCAGCGCGTCCAGCACCAGGTAGCCGCCATTGGCACGGTGCAACGCACCGGCCTCGATCAGCGTAAAATCGGTGACCAGCGTGCCGAATTCCGAGCGGTGCTCGATGCGGCCCAGCAGGTTGCCGTGGATCGGATGGTCCTCATAAATCACCGGCGCGCCGCTGCCGGAATCGCGGGCGACCAGCACATTCACGGTGTATTGTCGGAAAAAGCCGTCGCGTGGCGGATGGGCGCCGGCCGGTTGTCCACCTTCGGCCCCAGGCGCCT
>DAOVHN010000777.1 GCA_030671915.1 Pseudomonadota bacterium | reverse complement strand
GCCGAACATCTGGAGCGGATCGGTGTCGACTATTACCTCGTCGAAATCGGCGGCGAGCTGCGCGCCCGGGGATACAATGCACGGGGCAGCGTGTGGCGTGTCGGCATCGAAAGGCCCGCCGCCCTGGGCACCCCGCAACGGATTGTCCGTCTTGGCGGACAGGGGCTGGCGACCTCGGGCGATTACAGGATTTTCTTCGAGCGCGGCGGCGCGCGCTATTCGCATATTCTGGATGCACGCCGCGGCCGTCCGGTCGATCATGGCCTCGCCTCGGTTACGGTCATCGCGCCGACGGCCATGCAGGCGGATGCATTGTCGACGGCGCTGATGGTGCTGGGCCCGGAGGCAGGCCTGGAACTCGCACGGCGGGAAGGGGTCGCCGCATTCTTCATCGCCAGGAAGGGTGACGGTTTCGTGGAAACCGCTTCGCCCGAATTCGCCAGATATCTGATAAGCTGACCGGGGACGCCATGAAGATATTCATCCTCAGTTTTCTGGTCGTTTCGATCGCCATTCTCGGCATGGCCGTGGGCCTGTTCGCGGGGCGGCGTCCCATCCAGGGGGGCTGCGGCGGCAAGGACCGCGATATCGGCGCCGGGATCGGCTGCGGCGCCTGCGGTGTCGAAAGCCAGGACGGGAACCCGGCGGCATTGAGGGAAGGGCGCCATGCGAACGACTGGTCATAGAACCAATATTTCCAACCGCCGTCCCGAACGGTTCGAACGGTCATGAGCCCGTCGCCCAGGGCAAGAGACTATATGTCGACGGACCTTGTCGCCTTCACGCCCGACACTGACATCCACCGCGCCATCGGGATATTATTGAAGAATCGGTTTTCCGGTGCGCCGGTGGTCGACGAACAGGGCAAACTCGTGGGGGTCCTGTCCAGCAAGGACTGTCTCAGGGTGGCGTTCAGCGCCAGCTATCATAAGGAACCGGGCGGAACGGTGTCCGACTATATGAGCCGGGAGGTGAAAACCGTCGATGCCGCCGCCGATATCGTAGAGGTGGCGGAGATGTTCGTCAAAGGCCCCTACCGGCGTTTCCCGGTCATGGAGAACGGCAGGATGGTGGGGCTGCTCAACCGTCGCGACATCCTCAAAGCGATCGAGGATTTCTGGTGAGCCGGCCGCGACGGGCAGGGGACGCAGGGCCGTCGCCGCGTCTGGTGGCTTCGCCGGATTCGAGAGGCTAACCCGGACGACGCGATGGACGTTTTCTCCGAACTCCTTGTCCTGCTGATCCTCGCGCGATTGTTCGGCGAGGCCGCCGAACGGCTGGGCCAGCCCGCTTCGGTCGGCGAAATTGTCGCGGGCGTTGTCCTCGCGATCGCCGTGGTCAGGCTTGGCGACGCGTTTCCCTTCCTGGGCGGTCTGACCGACAGCGAAGTCCTGGTTGCCATGGCCCATGTTGGCATTTTCGCGCTGGTTCTTCTTGCCGGCATCGAGATGGAGCCCCGGGAGATTGCGGACCATACCGCCGGCTCGTTCGCCGTCGCGGCCGGGGGAATGCTGGTCCCGCTGATCGGCGGCATCGGTCT
>DAOVHN010000552.1 GCA_030671915.1 Pseudomonadota bacterium | reverse complement strand
GTCCACCGAGCCGAGGTCGAGTTCCAGCGTATCGGTGAAGACCGGGTCGGGCGTGTCGGCGTCGCGCCACATGCCCTGTGCCTTTGCGTAGGCCTCGACCAGGGCCACGCGCTCCGGGTCGCGGCCGGTGAAATTCAGGTAACGGATGGTTTCCGCGTCGACCGGGAAGAAGCCGCAGGTCGCGCCATATTCCGGCGCCATGTTGGCGATGGTTGCCTGGTCGGCCAGACTGAGATGATCGAGGCCGGGGCCGTAGAATTCCACGAACTTGCCGACCACGCCATGCGCGCGCAGTATCTCAACGATGGTCAGCACCAGATCGGTGGCGGTCGTGCCCTCGGGCAGCGCGCCGGTCAGCTTCATGCCGACGACTTCGGGGATCAGCATGGAGATCGGCTGGCCCAGCATGGCGGCCTCGGCCTCGATGCCGCCGACGCCCCAGCCCAGTACGGCAAGGCCGTTGACCATGGTGGTGTGGCTGTCGGTGCCGACCAGCGTGTCGGGATATGCGACCTCGCGGGCCTCGTCGCCGCGGGTCCAGACGACTTGGGACAGGTTTTCCAGGTTGACCTGATGGCAGATGCCGGTACCCGGCGGCACGACGCGGAAATTGTCGAAGGCCTCCTGGCCCCAGCGCAGGAAGGCGTAGCGTTCCTGGTTGCGCTCGAACTCGATCTCGACATTGCGGGCGAAGGCGTCCTTCGTGCCGAAATTGTCGATCATCACCGAATGGTCGATAACAAGATCGACCGGCGACAGCGGATTGATCCGGTTCGGATCGCCGCCCAGCGCCACCATCGCCTCGCGCATCGAGGCCAGATCGACGACCGCCGGCACGCCGGTCAGATCCTGCAGCAGGACGCGCGCCGGCCGGTAGGCGATTTCCTGATCGCTGCGGCGGTCGACCTGCCAGGCGGCCATTGCCTTGATGTCGTCCACGGTGACGGAACGCCCGTCTTCGTAGCGCAGCAGATTTTCCAGCAGCACCTTCAGCGAAAAAGGCAGGCGCGAAATATCGCCGAGTTGCGATTCCGCTTCCCTGAGGCTGAAATAATCGTATTCCCGGTCGCCCACCTTCAAGGTGCGGCGGGTCTTGAGGCTGTCCTGGCCGAAAACGCTCACTGCCGTACTCCCTGGAAATTCCCGAATGCATATGATTTGCGTCCCGCGCGCGCCAAGGCAAGGGCGAGCAGGCGGGCGATGTATAAGACGAATCGCCGGGAATTTGAAGCCTCAATTGCTGCGCCGCAACAAGAAGGCTGATTCAGGAATGCGCGATAACGAATTCCGCCACCGTGGGCAGCACGAGGTCACTGGCCTGAAAATGCGGGATGTGGTTGCAGGCGGGGACTATCATCACGCTGGCGGGGCCGGACATGCCGGCGGCGATGGCGTCGACCTGGGCCTTCGTGCCGTATTCGTCGCCTTCGCCCTGGATGACCAGCGCCGGGCAGGAAACGCCGGGCAGAGCCGCCTCCATGTTCCATGACGTGAAGGGTTCCGATTGCCAGCAGTCGGCCCAGGCGGAGAACAACGCCTCCGTCTTGTCCCCATGATATTTGGTCAGCCTTTGCGGCAGATCGGTTTCACGCCAGGTTGCCGCCGCCTGCTTGATACCGGCCAGCGTCACTTCCTCGACGAATACGTGGGCGGCCTCGCTGACCAGGGCGCGGACGGGGTGGCGCGAGGCGTAGAGCAGCGCGATGGACCCGCCGTCGGAATGGCCGAAAAGGATGGGGTTGGTCACGCCGCATTCCGCCAGTACCCGGGGCAGGACGTCGAAGGATTCCCGGTCCAGGTATTCGGGTTCGCGCGGGCGAGGCATCGGGTCGGACAGGCCGTGCCCGTGGCGGTCGTAGACCAGCGCCGGCAGGCCGGTCATGGCGACGAGCCGTTCCGGCACATCCTTCCACATGGCGATGCAGCCCAGCGCCTCGTGCAGGAAGACCATCACGGACGAGCCCGGTGCCGCCCCGCCAGGTGGGTCGATTCGCTGCGCTGCGATTCGCCCTTCGGGCAAGCCGATGGAGAAGTCGGTGCTGCCGCAATCCGGGCCGTCGGGATTCAACATCTACGCGGGTTTCCCATATGGACAATATAACTACTGATAATATAACTACTTATGAAGTAAGAGCCTGCGGCGCTCCGCCACTTGACCTTGCCGCCCGCACCGTATACCAGACAGGGAGACCTCGATAAGGGGCCAACGACAAAAAAACCATCGCAGGGAGAATTTGAAGGTGCTGTTCGGCACAACTTCTACCCGACTTCAATACCCGTATCCGGTCGCCGCCGCGGAGCCTCGTGCATGAGCGGCGCCGATACCTTTCCAAAGCTGCTGCTGGAAAACGCCGCGCGGATCGGCGACCTGCCGGCCTGCCGCGAGAAGGATCTGGGCATCTGGCAGACCTGGAGCTGGTCTCAGGTCGCCGATGAGATTCGCGCGCTGGCCTGTGGCCTTGCGGCGATGGGATTCCAGCGCGG
>DAOVHN010000330.1 GCA_030671915.1 Pseudomonadota bacterium | reverse complement strand
GGACGTGGTCAACGAGGCAACCGGGCAGAAGCTTGGAAAGAAAAATATTATCAACAATTTCTGCGGATCCGTGGTCTCCAACGAGGCGCGCTGCACCAGTTGCCATATCGGTTACGGCTGGGAGGACGGCAAGTTCGATTTCACCAGCGAGGAGAATGTCGACTGCCTGGTTTGCCACGACACCACGGCCGGTTATCGCAAATTTCCCGCCGGCGCCGGCCATCCGGCCTACGAGCCGACGGAATGGCCAGCCGGCAGCGGCCGGTTTCTGGAGCCGCCGGACCTGGCCAAGGTAGCCCAGAATGTCGGACCCACCAGCCGGCGTAATTGCGGCACCTGCCACTTCCTCGGCGGTGGCGGCAACGCGGTCAAGCATGGCGATCTGGATCTCTCCCTGGTCGAGCCGGGGCGCTATCTGGACGTCCATATGAGCCCTGACCGGCTCAACTTCAGCTGCTCGAAATGCCATGGCGGCGACGCGCACGCGGTTCAGGGCAGCCGCTATACGACCAACGCCAAGGATACCAGCGGTATCGATATTCCGGGACGCACCGACGGCAGCCGGGCGACCTGCGAATCCTGCCACGGTGCCGAACCGCATCCCGCGACGGCCAACGTCAAGCTGAACGACCACACCGACAAGATCGCCTGCCCGACCTGCCACGTGCCGAGATTCGCCCGCGGCGGCTACGACACGAAAATGTGGTGGGACTGGTCCACGGCGGGCCGGCTCGACGAGAACGGCAAGCCGATCAAGATCCGTGACGAAAACGGCCGGGAAATCTATTCCGGCATGAAGGGCGATTTCGCCTGGGGCCAGCATGTCATTCCGGAATACCGCTGGTTCGATGGCACGGTGGATTACACCCTGTTCGGCGACACCGTGGACGGCAGCGAGGTCGTTCCCATCAACAAATATGGCGGCGGCCCGGACGATCCGGACTCACGAATCTGGCCGTTCAAGGTGATGCGCGGCAAGCAGGCCTACGACAAGGGGCTTCAGACCCTGGCCGTGGTCCATACATTCGGCAAGGACGACACCGCCTACTGGCGCAACTACGACTGGGACAAGGCCGTGGGCGCGGGCATGGCCGCGGTGGGCGCCACCTACAGCGGCGAGTTGGGCTTCGTCGAGACCGAGATGGCCTGGCCCATCACCCACATGGTCGCCCCCGCGGAAGACGCCGTGACCTGCGAGGAATGCCACAGCCGCGACGGGCGCATGGCCGGCATCGCAGGTATCTACATGCCCGGACGGGACCGGACCGGCTGGATGGATCTGCTGGGCTGGACGGCCGTCGTTCTTGCGCTGTTCGGCGTGCTCGGGCATGGCGGCATGCGTTATTACGCCCATATCAGAAGGATGTAGCGCGATGAAAACCGAACGAATCTATATCTTCAAGCGCTTCGAGCGTTTCTGGCACTGGTCGCAGGCGGCGCTGATCGTCGCCATGGGCGCGACCGGCTTCGAGATCCACGGGACATACAGCCTGTTCGGATACGAGACCGCCCAGGAGGTGCATACCACCACCGCCTGGCTGCTGATCGGCCTTTGGGTGTTCGCCATCTTCTGGCACTTCACCACCGGGGAGTGGAAGCAGTACATCCCGACGGCCGACAAGCTTGTGACGATGATCCGTTATTACCTCACGGGCATCTTCACCGACGCCCCGCATCCGTTCCGCCAGACCACGCTGACCAAGCATAACCCGCTGCAGCGGCTGGCCTACCTGTTCGTCAAGCTGATCATCAACCCGGCGATCTGGGTAAGCGGGCTGCTCTATCTCTACTATTCGGACTGGCCGGCCCTCGGACTCGGCGGCCTGAGCCTTGCCATGGTCGCCTTCGTCCATACGGCGGCAGCCTTTATGATGGCGGTGTTCTTCGTGGCCCATGTCTATTTCGCGACGACGGGACACACGCCCACCTCCCATATCAAGGCGATGATCACGGGCTACGAAGAGGTTTAACGGAATAACGGCCCTCCACCGTTTCCAACACTGCAGCCCGACAATCCTGGGCCGGAGCGGAACCCCGCCCCGGCCCTTTTTTTGCCGGCGAATCGGGATTCGGCCAGCCACTGGGCGCTCCGATACGCTGAATTGGACAGGCCCACCGGGGCGGTCTACAAAAGTCGCGGTCGTCCATGCGGACGGCGTGCCGGCAGCAACCGATTTCAACCGCAGGAGACCGCGACGCGTGATGCCCAGCGAACCAGACCAGCAGCCGCTTCGAATTCTGCGTGAGCATTTCGGCTTCGGCGCCTTCCGCCCGGGACAGGGCGAGGCCATCGACGCGCTTATGGCCGGCCGCAATATGCTGGCGGTCATGCCGACCGGGTCGGGCAAGTCGCTCTGTTATCAGGTGCCGGCGCTGCTCACCGGAGGCCTGAGCATCGTCGTTTCGCCGCTGGTGGCGCTGATGCAGGACCAGGTGGCGGCGCTCAGGCTGAACGGCATCGCGGCGGCGACGATCAATTCGGCCATCCCGCGCGAGGAAAATGTCGAGACCTGGCGACGCGTACAGGCCGGCGAGGTGACACTGCTGTATATGTCGCCGGAACGGCTGATGACCGGCCAGATGCTGGCGGCGGTGGGCAAGCTGGACCCGAAGCTGTTCGCCATCGACGAGGCCCATTGCATCTCGCAATGGGGCCCGGCCTTCCGCCCGGAATATGCCGATCTGGCGAAGCTGCGGGATATCTTCCCGGGCGTGCCGATCGCCGCGCTGACCGCCACCGCCGACGAGATCACCCGCGACGATATCGCGGCGAGACTGTTCGGTGGCGACGCGGAGATCATCGTCACCGGCTTCGACCGGCCGAACCTGACCCTGGCCGTGGCGATGAAGAAGAGCTGGAAGAAGCAAATGCTGGACTTCGTGGATTCTCACCGCGACGAGGCCGGCATCGTCTATTGCCTGTCGCGCAAGAAGACCGAGGAGGCCGCCGAGCTTTTACGCGCGGAGGGGCACAAGGCGATGGCCTATCACGCGGGCATGGCTGCCGGTACGCGCAATACCGTCCAGGACCGCTTCATGACCGAGCCCGGCATGGTGATCGCGGCCACTATCGCCTTCGGCATGGGCATAGACAAACCGGATATCCGCTATGTCTTCCATACAGACCTGCCGGGCAGCCCCGAGGCCTATTACCAGGAGATCGGCCGCGCCGGGCGCGACGGCTTGCCGGCCGAAACGATGATGCTGTACGGGCTGGACGATATCCGCATGCGCCGCACCTTCATCGAACAGGAAGATAGCAGCGACGACCGCAAGCGCCGCGAACACAAGCGTCTCGACGCGCTGCTGGCCTATTGCGAGGCTCCGGAATGCCGGCGGCGCATGCTGCTGCATTATTTCGGCGAGGAGATCGAGCCCTGCGGGCGCTGCGACCTCTGCCTGAACCCGGTCGAGACCGTGGACGCCACCGTGGACGGGCAAAAGGCGCTGTCGGCGGTCTACCGCACCGGCCAGCGCTGGGGTGCGGCGCATATCGCCAATGTCCTAATGGGTAAGCATACCGACAAGACTGCGTCGTCGGGCCACGACCGGCTGCCGACATTCGGCGTTGGCGCGGACCGGACCATGCAGGAATGGAACGCCATGATCCGCCAACTCGTCGCCTCCGGCTTCCTGCGCATCGACATCCAGGGCTATGGCGGGCTGGGGCTGACGGAAAAGGGCATGGCGTTGCTGAAGGGCGAGGCCGAATTCCGCTTTCGCCCCGATACGGTCCGCAAACCCGGCCGCCAGGAGCGCCGCAAGGAGCGCGCGGAGGCCGAAGCGCTGGCACCAGAGGCGCTCGAGCTGCTGCAGGCGTTGAAGAGCCTGCGGCTGCGCCTCGCCCAGGAACGCGAGGTGCCCGCCTACGTCATCTTCTCCGACAAGACCCTGATCGACATGTCCGCCCGCCGCCCGGCGGACCGGGAAACCTTCGGGCAAGTCTTCGGCGTCGGCCAGGCCAAGCTGG
>DAOVHN010000272.1 GCA_030671915.1 Pseudomonadota bacterium | reverse complement strand
TTCCCGGCTCCGACGGCGCCATCGACGATGCGGACGAGGCAATCGAACTGGCCAATGGGATCGGCTATCCGGTGATCATGAAGGCAACCGCCGGCGGCTGCGGCAAGGGCATGCAGGTGGCCTATGCGGCGGACGAAATTCCGGCCAAGCTGGCGCTCTGCCGCACCGAGGCCAAGGCCGCCTTCGGCAATGACGACGTCTATATCGAGAAATATCTGGGCCAGCCGCGCCATATCGAGGTGCAGGTGCTGGGCGACGGCCACGGCAATGTGGTGCATCTGGGCGAGCGCGACTGTTCGCTGCAGCGCCGCCATCAGAAGGTGCTGGAGGAAGCGCCCTCGCCGGCCCTGAATGCCGAGGCGCGCGCTAAAATCGGCGGGATCGTCACCGACGCCCTGTCGAAGATCAAGTATCGCAGCGCCGGCACCATCGAGTTCCTGTACGAGAACGGCGAGTTCTATTTCATCGAAATGAATACCCGCCTGCAGGTGGAGCACCCGATTTCCGAAATGATCTGCAATGTCGACCTGGTGCGCGAGCAGTTGCGGGTCGCGACCGGCGCGCCGCTGGGCTATGGCCAGGACGCCATCCGTATGAACGGCCATTCCATCGAGTGCCGCATCAATGCCGAACATCCCGAGACCTTTATCCCCTCGCCCGGCCGCATCACCGACTATCACGCGCCGGGCGGCCTGGGCGTGCGCGTCGATTCGGCAATCTATTCCGGTTACGTGGTGCCGCCCCATTACGACAGCCTGATCGCCAAGCTGATCGTCCATGGCTCGACCCGAAACGAATGTCTGATGCGCCTCAGGCGGGCGCTGGAGGAATTCGTCATCGGCGGCGTCAACACAACGATTCCGCTGCATCAGAAGCTTATCTCGGAGCCCGACTTCCTGAATGGCGATTACGACATCCACTGGCTTGAAAAGTGGATGGGGGAAGCGTGATTCAGCCCGAAATTCCCGCCAGGATGGCGTCGGCCGGTTTGCTCCTGTAAGATGCCTGCCAAACCGTCGGTCATGGCAGGCTGGCGGCGAAACGATCGGGGTGTTGCCGCATGGAAATGCCGGAACTGACCCCGGATATGCTGCTTCGGGCATACGCCATCGGCGTGTTCCCCATGGCGGAAGACCGGGACGATCCGGACCTGTTCTGGGTGGATCCGCGCATGCGCGGGATCATACCGCTGGACGGCTTCCATGTTCCCAAGCGCCTGCGGCGGACAGTGCGCGGCGGCAAGTTCCGCGTGACCGTTGATACGGATTTCGAGGCCACCATCGAGGCCTGTGCCGAATCCACCGAATTGCGCCCGCGCACCTGGATCAACGACCGCATCATCATGCTTTACAGCTCGCTCTATCATCTCGGTTATGCCCACAGCGTGGAATGCTGGCGCGGCAGCGAGTTGGTCGGAGGGCTCTATGGCGTATCAATGGGTGGGGCCTTCTTCGGCGAGAGCATGTTCAGCCGAGAGGCCGACGCCAGCAAGGTGGCGCTGGTGCATCTGGTGGCGCGGCTGAAGGCCGGCGGTTTCACGCTGCTGGACAGCCAGTTCATCACCCGCCATCTGCGCCGCTTCGGCGCCACGGAAATTCCGCGCAGCGAATACCGCCAGCGCCTGGCCGAAGCCCTGAAACAGACCAGCGACTTTTCGAGGGACCCCACCCGCGAGGAAATAGAGGCCATCCTTCGACAAGCTCCGGATAAGGGCGACCGTATCGAAGAGTGAGGGGGGTGGGTTTTTTTATCAATTTATTTCGACAATACTAGTATTATCGATTTTTATCGGCTAATATCCCCGCCATGAATATCGCCGAACTGGCATTATGCCTTGAAAAACTGGGACATCCGAACCGGCTGGAGATCTTCCGGCTGCTGGTGCGCGCGGGGCGCGGCGGGTTGGCGGTGGGCGACATCCAGCGGCATCTGGGCATACCCGCCTCGACGCTGACCCACCATATCGCGCAGCTGGTCTCGGCCGGCCTGGTGCAACAGACTCGCGAGGGCCGGGTGCTTCGCTGCACCGCCGGCTACGAGAGGATAGAGGAAATCGTGGCAGCCCTGACAGCCGAATGCTGTAGCGGCGTGCCCGTGGAGACGGAAGGAGCATTGAGCGGTGGCTGAAGGCAGGATCGACCCGGTAACGGTGGCAACGCCGGCGCCGATTGCCAGCCGGATAGCGTCCGGCCTGCGCCGGGCGGACCGCGTGGTCCTGGCCACGGTCGCAATCCTGCTGCTGCTTTTGCCGATGAGTTTGGCGCAGTTCAGCGAGAGCCTGTATTTCACTCTCGAATCGCTGCTGTTGATCTCGCCCTTCCTGGCCGCCTCGGTCGTCATCGGGGCCGGGGCCAAGGCAACAGGCGCCGACCTGCAAGTGGCCGTCATGCTGCAGGGGCGGCAGGTGACAGCGATTACCCTGGCGGCCGTGTTCGGTGCAATATCGCCCTTCTGCTCCTGCGGCGTGGTGCCGATCGTGGCGGCGCTGCTGGCGGCCGGCGTGCCGCTGGCTCCGGTGATGGCCTTCTGGATCGCCTCGCCGATCATGGACCCGGAAATGTTCATTCTGACAGCGGCCGTGCTGGGCCTGCCTTTCGCCATCGCCAAGGCTCTCGCGGCGATCGGGATGGGGCTGCTGGCGGGATTCGCCACCTGGGCGCTGGCGCGGCGCGGGGCCTTCGCATCGCCCCTGCTGGCCGGCGCCGGCGGCTGCGGGTCCTGTTGCGGGACGAACAGCGCCAGCACCCTGCCCGACCCGATCGTCTGGACCTTCTGGCGCCAGCCGGAGCGGCGCGCGCAGTTCGGCGACGAGGCCCGCTCGGTCGGCTTCTTCCTGGGCAAATGGCTGACCCTGGCCTTCCTGATCGAGAGCCTGATGATCGCCTGGATTCCGGGCGAGACGGTCGCGACATGGCTGGGCGGGGACGCCTGGTGGGCTATCCCCGCGGCCGTTCTGGTGGGCGTGCCGGCCTATCTCAACGGCTTCGCGGCGATCCCGACGGTGGCGGCGCTGATCGACATGGGCATGGCGCAGGGCGCGGCAATGGCCTTCATGGTGGCCGGTGCGGTCACCAGCCTGCCCGCCTCGATGGCCGTCTTCGCCATCGCCCGCAAGCCGGTCTTCGCCTGGTATTTGCTGATGGGGCTGGGCGGCTCGCTGGCGGCTGGCGTCGCCTGGCAATTGGCGAACTGAAGCCGGGCGGAAAAACTTCACGAAAATCGCTGCGCACCACCGGCCCGGTCCGCTATGATGCGGGAACCGATACGGATGGGTGAAGGCAATGAGCGACGAATTCGACAGGCGCGACTGGGCGGAAGATCTGAACGAAGGCATAAGGAACCGCGACACCTGGTTCCGGGGCCTGAAAATTATTGTACTGCTGTTATTTCTGAGCATCGCGCGTTTTGCGCTGCTCGTGACCGTCGCCTATCAATTCTTCTTCTGCCTTGTCCGCAACCGGCCCAGCGATATCATGCTTCCCGTCGGCCGCTGGCTGGCGCGCTATGTGGAAAAGGCGATCCTGTTCATGACCTGGAACACCGACCACGCCCCCTTCCCATTTACCCATATCAGCAGAGTGATGGAGTGGGAACCGGAATACCGGGACGAGGAACCGGCATTCCAGGCGGCGGACGAGAGTTTCGCCGAAGAGGAAGAACCATACGAGCCAGAACCGCCCGCGCCGCCGCCCACCGAAGACGAAGTCGCGGGCGATGAGCCCGATACCGCGGACGAAACCGGCGAAGAAGCCGAGCCGAACGAAGACGAAGACCGGCCCACCCAGCCTCCGCGGCCGGATGCGTGATTATTTCCCGACTGCTTCGGACACGCGCATCGAGTAGACCCGGCCGTTCTTGAGCTCGAAGGTCACCGGATAAGGGCTGTAGCCCCACATGACGCCCCCGATCTGCGGTGCGGGCTGACTGAAGCCAGCCGGGCCGAACAGTTTTAACAGTTTCGATTCGGGGTCGCCGATACGGATCGACGAGAAGGCGTACTGGTCGACGCGCAGATCGCCGGTGATCTGGATTGAAATCACCCGCTGGCCTTCGAAACCGATAACCCAGTACGGCACGCGCTGGCCGGCCGGTACGTTGAGGCTGATCGGGTAGATCCGTTCCGTCACGGGACCGCGGTTGACCGTCTGGCGGGCCTTGCCGAATTTCATGGAAACGGTACGCAGGGTCTCGCCGATCCGAACCGGGCCGATTTGCAGGCAATCCAGGTAAGGCGGTTCCTGACCGGCCGATTCGACGCCCGAGATGCAGTTCAGCTCGCCGCCGGAATAGCGGAATTCGCCACCGGCTGCTTGCGCCGCGGATAGCGGGACGGCCAGCGTCAGACAGAGGGCGAGAACGAAACGCCTCAGATTTAGGTCGATAGGCATATCCAGGTCCTCCTTATCATCCGAAAATGACTATCCTGCGAGGCTCAGGAAACCACGGGCCTTGTTAATAGCGGGTAAAGGCTCTTGTCACGACCGATTCGGTCGGCGCTTCGGTATCGGGAAGTTGGGCGCGTT
>DAOVHN010000106.1 GCA_030671915.1 Pseudomonadota bacterium | reverse complement strand
GACAGCAGCGCCAGGATCTGCCAGCCCCAGACCGCCACCACACGTGGTTTTTCCGCGCGGCACTGGTACAGCAGCGCCAGCGATATGGTCAGCCATGCGATGGTCCGCAGGCTCGCCTCCAGCAGGCTGTCGCCGGGCTGGAACTCGCCGCCCTGCACGATATCGGCGATCTCCATGGTGGCGAACAGGGTCAGGAACACCAGCGCGCCCGATTCCAGCGCCAGCACCAGCGCGTCGTCCGCCCGGCGGCGGAACAGGCGCGACGCCACGTAGAAGGCGATGGTCGGTATGCCGTAGCCGTAGAACATCCAGTTCAACCCCGGGGTGGCGGTGAGCCCGTAGTTGAAGACCTCGGGATTGAGTACCAGCCGGCCAAGGATGATCGCCGCCAGCAGCATGGCGACGGCGCGCAAGGGGCCGACCCGGGTGCGCTCGTGAATCCAGCCGATGGCCGGCAGTTGCAGCGACAGGGCGACGGTCAGCCAGGCGTTTTCCAGCGACATCGCCATGGCCAGCGACAGCGAGGCGACGACGCCGACCGCATAGGCCGCCAGCGCGCCCTCCATGCCCGGCCGGCCGCGCTGGCGGGCGACCATCATGGTCACGCCCATGCAGAGCGCGCCCAGCAGCAGTCCCAGCCCGGCCCAGGCGAGATCGACCTCGAAGCCCTTGATGCGGGCATAGGTTATGGCCAGGGTGACGACCGGGACTCCCGCCGAAAGCCCGGCCCAGAGGCCCGGCCGCGCGGCCCCCCGCAGCAACCCGAAACCGGCAATCCCGAACAGGCCGGCATAGCAGACCGCCGTCAGCACGTAGGGCACGAGGCCCGGCGGCAGGGTATCCATGATATCCACTTCGCCCGGCCAGAAGGGCAGGTCCCAGGACAGGAGGACCAACCCCACCATGATCGCGGCGCCGACCGATAGCGCATCGAAGGTGACGTCACGGCGGCCTGCGAGCATCAGGAAGGCGGCCAGCAGCCCGGCCCAGGCCACCGACCCCCAGGCGAAATCGTCGGCCCAGGTCAGCAACAGCGCCAGCACCAGCATCAGGACAGAAGCGGTCCAGGCCAGGATCGCCGGCAGGGGTATCGTGCTGAACATGGTTTTGAGGGTGAAGGGCGCGTTATGGGCCCGCAGACCCGCCGGCACATAGATGAACAGGGCCGCCGTCGCGGTCAGGTAAGCGCCGATGATCGGCGCGCCAAGCTCTGCCGCGGGCTGGTCCAACAGCCACAGCAACGGCCAGCCCGCCGCGCCGGCCAGCGCGCCCCAGGCGAGCCAGCCCCAGCCCTTGTATCGCAGCACCCCAAGCGCCGCGCCGGTGACCACCAGGACATAGGGAAACAGACCATAGGCGGAGGGATGCCCGGTCTGCACCAGGATCGGCACCAGGAACCCGCCCAGGATGCCCAGCGCCGCAACGAACGGGCCTTGCAGGATGGACAGCAACATCGCCAGCACCCAGATCGCGCCCAGCGCGCCGAAGGCCACCAGGGGGGGCAGCAGGTCATACAGCCCATAGGCGGCGTAGATGCTGACAAACAGGGCCGAAACGCCGCCGCCCGTCAACGCCGGTGGAACCTGTGACGGTTTCACGAAACCGGCGGCCTGCGCCAGGGGATGGCGCCGCATGAGCTCGCCGGCGGCAATCAGGACCAGGCCCATCAACGCGCCCAGAACGCAGCGCACGACCGGCCCCAGCCAGCCCATCTCGATCGAATATCGCACCAGGAACACGGCCGACAGCGCAACCGCAATACCGCCCAGCCAGACAAACCAGCGGGAAAAGAGTTTTTCCTCCAGATTTTCGCGGGTCTTGGCCAGTTCCTTCTCCCGGAACGGACCGGTCGCGGGCGGACGGCCCGCCGGTGCACGGGATGGCCGGACGGGCGACTCGGGCGGTTGAGGCGGCGCCAGCGGTTCTTCCGCCGCAGTCTCTTCGAATGGCGCCTTGGGCGTCTCCGCGACCGTCATTTCGGGCGGGGCCGTTCTTTCGGGGACCGCAGGCGCCGGCGCCGGTTCCTTTGGCGGCACCGGTTCGGCCGCGGGTGCCGGCGATTCGCGCAACTGCGCGAGTTGGGTCTGCATCTCGCGTAATATCCGGTGCAGCCGCGCAACCTCGTAGCGAAGGTTTGAAGTTTTCACCAGCGCGATAATCGCCAGTACCGGTGCAAACAACAGCAACAGCCCGACAATCAACAACAACGAATCCAGACCATACATTGCCTCGTCCCTCCCGAATCGCGCCCGATAATGGCACAGCCCGGGATGATTTACTGGTAAAGATGAAATGCAAAGCGAATAGTATTTCCGCCATGGTCCGATTTTCCAGGTGACCGCCGCCGCCGCAACAATGCTTTTTCTGCTGTTGGCCTGTCTCTTTGGAATCTGGTAAGGGAATGGCGCTAGAATTCGTTCGGGCAAACGGCAGGGGACGGCATGCTGGCCTTCGACAGGCAGGAATATCTCGACCGGATCGAGAACGTTAAGCTTCGGATGATGCAGTTCGGGCTGGACGTGCTGATCGTCAGCGACCCCGCCAACATGAATTATCTGACCGGCTATGACGGCTGGTCCTTCTATACGCCGCAGGCGGTCGTCGTTGCGCTGGCGCAGGACGAACCCCTGTGCGTAGTGCGCGGCATCGACCTGAATGGCGCGAAGGTCACCACCTTCCTGGAAGAAGCCAACCTGATCGGCTATCCGGACGACTACGTCCAGAGCAAGCGCAAGCATCCGATGGATTTCCTGGCCGAGGTGCTGGAGGCGCGCGGCCTGGGCCGCGGCAATATCGGCCTGGAAATGGATTCGTACTATTTCACCGCCGCCAGCGCCGAAGCGCTGTACCAGCAACTCCGTAGCGCGACATTCAAGAACGCCCACACGCTGGTGAACTGGATTCGCGTAATCAAATCGCCGGCCGAACTGGAATATATGCGCCAGGCGGCGCGCATCCTGGAAAACGTCATGACGGTCGCCATCGACGCGGTGGAGCCCGGCGTACGCCAGTGCGACGCCGTGGCGAAAATCCTGGCGGCACAGGCTTCCGGAACGGCGGATTTCGGAGGCGACTACACCTCGATCGTGCCGATGCTGCCGACCGGCATCGGCACCTCGACCCCGCATCTGACCTGGTCGGACAAGCCCTTCGTCAAGGGCGAGGCGACGATCCTCGAGCTGGCCGGCTGCCGGCGGCGCTACCACTGCCCGCAGGCACGCACGGTATTCCTGGGCAAGCCGCCGCAAAAGCTTGTCGACGCGGCGAAGGTGGTGGTGGAGGGCCTGAACACGGTCATCAACGTGGCGGCCCCCGGCCTGACCTGCGAGGAAGTCGAAGGTATGTGGCGCGCCGTTATCTCAAAAGCCGGCATCAAGAAGGATTCGCGGATGGGCTATTCGGTGGGCCTCAACTATCCGCCGGACTGGGGCGAGCATACGATCAGCCTGCGTCCCGGCGACAAGACGGTGCTGCAGCCCGACATGACGATCCACCTGATGCCCGGCATTTGGGAAGACGACTGGGGTATCGAGATCAGCGAATGCATCCACCTGACCGAAAACGGTGCGGTGCCGCTGGCGAACACCCCGCGCGAGTTGATCGTAAAGGATTGAGCAAGCTGGACTGCTATTAGCGGTGCGAGATCGGCTTGGCGTAAGCCAATTCCACGTCCCAGGGGAACAGGATCCAGGTGTCCTGGCTGACCTCGGTGATGAAGGTGTCGACCATCGGGCGTCCCGCCGGTTTGGCGTAGATGGTCGCGAAGTGGGCCTTGGGCAGCATCTCGCGCACCACCTTGGCGGTGGTCCCGGTATCCACCAGGTCGTCCACGATCAGCCAGCCCTCGCCGTCGCCCTCCACGCCCTTCAGGACCTTCGCGCTGCCCTGGTCCTTGTGTTCGTAAGTTGAGACGCAGACGGTATCGACCAGTCGGATCTCCAGCTCGCGCGCGACGATCGCCGCCGGCACCAGCCCGCCGCGGGTAATCGCGACGATCCCCTCGAAGGGCCCCTTTTCATGCAGCCGCCAGGCCAGCGCTTTGGCATGGCGGTGCAGTTCGTCCCAGGAGACGGGAAAGTCCATGGAGGGAGAATCGCTCATCGTCGCATCCTCTGTCATTGCCGGTGTCCGGTCGATTCTAGCCGATGGCCTGTGTTACGGCAACGCGGATCGCGCGGATTCGATATGGTTTGTTAACAGCCGGTTTATATTTTCTGGTACATTATGCGTGCCGCGACTTTTGGTTGTGCAGGAGGAATGTTCGATGAGTTCGTTTCATGAAGTTTCGCGCCGCGCCGCGGTTTTTTTGCTGCTAACGCTCGCCGCTTGCGGCGGTGGAGGGGGCAGCGGCGGTGGCGGTGGCGGGGGCGGCCTGCCGACTCCCGACCCGCTGGCGGCCGAACAGCCGGCATCGAATTTCGAGAATACAGCAGATTTCGACCCCTGCATTGAGGCATTGGGCGGCGCCATCTATTGCAATTACGGCCTCGGCCAGATCGGTGCGGCAGACGTTTACGCCAAGGGCGCCTCCGGCGCCGGTGTGGTCGTGGCCGTCGTTGACAGTGGCATCGACACGGCGCATGTCGAACTGGACAGCAAAATATCCGGCGCAAGTACGGACATCGCGGCTCCCGGCACGCCACTTGGCGACGAACTTGGGCACGGCACCATGGTTGCGGGGGTTATCGCGGCCGAACGAAACGACATCGGAACACATGGCGTGGCTTTCGGTTCGACGATCCTCGCACTCCGCACCGACGACCGCAATCCGGACGGCACAAGTACCGGTACATTCACGGTCACGGATATAACGGCGGCAATTTCATATGCGGCGGGCAAGGCGCACGTGATCAATATCAGCCTTGGAGTGACCGGCACACAATTAGGCGATCCTTTCGGGAATCCAGACGAACAAGCGGCTTTTGAGCAGGCGCTGATTGACGCAATGGCCGCCGATGCGATCATCGTTATCGCAACCGGAAACGACAGTGCGCCCGAAGCATCGCTTCCGGCCGCCTACGCGGGGGACACCACAGTCAATGCCAGCGGACAGATGGTAGCCGTTGGCGCCGTCAATAATGCAGGCGATGCTCTGGCAGATTTTTCAAATTATTGCGGCTTGGCGATGGATTATTGCCTTGTCGCCCCCGGCGAGGGCATCTGGACAGATTATCCCGGAAATTCACTTATCTACGTTAGTGGCACGTCATTTGCGGCGCCGTATGTTTCCGGCTCGGCAGCCCTGCTGATCCAGCTCTGGCCGACCCTGCTGCCATCGGAAGTCGTCCAGATTTTGCTGACCACGGCGACCGACATGGGAGACCCCGGCGTCGACGTTGTTTATGGGTGGGGCTTGCTAAATCTCAGTGCGGCCATTCTGCCAACTGGCACGCTGGAAGTGCCCTTAACGACGCTGGCGGGCGGCGAGACCGTATTGCTGGACGGCACGGCACTTTCGCTGGGCGCGGCATTCGGCGACGCGCTAACCAATTCTGAGCTGCTGTCCCGAACTTTTGCGCTTGACGATTACGACCGGAATTACGGCATGGATCTCAACGAACTTGTCGTTCATTCGTCACGCAAGTTCGGGCTTGAAATGTTGCTTGGCGATGACAGCGTCGAAACTGTCGAGGCCGCGCTTCCAAACGGCATGAAAATCGCCATGGGCGTTTCGGACGAGGAAGACGCCGACGCCGCGGCCGATTGGGCCGGCATGGCTGCGGACGCTGCCGAATCACAGAAACTGCGCGGCTTCAGCCTTGCGGTCGAGAGTGCTCCCGGCACCGAGTTCCGCTTCGGTTACGACATTACCCCGGAACAGCAGATGGCCGGCCTGTCGGCCAGCGAGCCGGCGGGGCTGTTCTGGATGCCCGGCGACACGCTGGGTCCGCAGCATGGTCTCGTCGGCGCGGGAACGGGCTTTTCCGTATCCCGGCAGTTGGATGTTTCGTCCGTCGTCTCGTTCGGATGGGTCGACCAGAAAGACGACCCGGATATCCTGCGAAGAGACGCGAAGATCGGTGAGATTACGCTGGCGCATCGTTTCGACAACGGCGCCATCGGCTATGCGGGTTTCTCGCTGGTGGACGAACAGGGCGGGTTCCTGGGAAGCGACGCCGCGGGCGGGCTTGCCGTCGCCGGCGCCGACACGAAATTCTATTCGCTGGGAGGGCGCTATCCGCTGGGCGCCGGGCTGGAGCTGATCGGCAACTACCTGCTGGGCGAGGCCGACATGCGGGCGGACGGCACCAGCCTGCTGGGCGAGTGGAGCGAAATCCGCGCCGAAGCCTTCGGCGTCGGGTTGGTGAAAAACGGCGTCCTGGGCCGGCATGACCGCATCGGCCTGCTGGCCGGCCAACCGCTGCGCGTAAGCAGCGGCGAGGCCACGGTGACGGCGCCGGTCGACTATCTGATCGACAAGACCGTGGTTCAGGATTCCGAGCGGGTTTCCATGACCCCGTCCGGCCGGGAAATCGACTTGCAGCTGGCCTACGACACGCCGCTGGGCCAGGCGGCGAGCGTTTCGGGCTGGGTCATGATGCAGTTGGAACCCGGCCATGTGGCCGATGCGGATCCGGCCTACGGGGTGGGGCTAAGGTTCAGCGCCGAATTCTAGGACTTTCAGAATTGACGGACATCGGCGCGGCCTAGCCCTTCGAGACCTCGACCGGCCGGCCCCTGAAAAAGAGTATAAACAGGTACTTTCCCACGGCCGAATCGGCGCTCGGACAAGGTTACAGCGAGTTTTGTATGAATTCCATGCAGAACAGGCACAGGAAAGATATATGTGCGGGGTATGCGCGATAAACATCGCGGGATGAGTTTGCGGTAGATAAGGGTTAGCCGGAAGGAATGCGTTGCCGCGGCTCCAGCGGCGCCCCCGCGGGGGCGTCTCGAAGGACGAGGTCGCGCCGCCGTCTCCGACGCTAAAGACAACGCTTCCCCGGCGCGCATTCCCGACATAAGGTCCGGGAATGACCGAGACCGCAACCACCGCCGCCGCCAGCGACAATGCCGCAATATTGCGCGGGCGCGTTCTCGTGCTGCTGGCCGGCGCGGGGATGAGCCTTGGCGGGCTGTTCATCCGTTCGATTCAGGAAGCGAACGAATGGCAGATCCTGTTCTGGCGTTCGCTGGGGATAATCGCGGCGTTGCTGGTCTTTATCGCCTTTCGCAGTCAGGGCCGCGTCTTCCAGGCATTCCGCGCCGCCGGCGCGAAAAGCGTGATCGCCGGGCTTTGCCTGGCCACGGGCTTCACCTGCTTCATATTTTCGATCACCCACACGACGGTGGCCAATACCCTGTTCATGTTGAGCGCGGCGCCGTTCGTCACCGCGGCCCTCAGCCGTGTCCTGTTGGGCGAGGATGTGACGCGCGGGACATGGCTGGCCATGCTGGGCGCCGGAGCCGGCATCGCCATCATGGTGGGCGAAGGCATGGCGGCCGGCGACTTGTTCGGCAACCTGATGGCACTCGCCGCCGCCGTCGGCTTCGCCGGCTTTTCCATTGCCCTGCGCAGCGGCCGCGGCGTGGATATGATGCCGGCCACATGCCTGGCCGGCCTGTTCGGCGCCATCGGATCGGGCGCGATCATTGTAACAACGGGTGGTGGTTTCGGCGTGCCAGCCGCGGATATTGTCATCTG
>DAOVHN010000434.1 GCA_030671915.1 Pseudomonadota bacterium | reverse complement strand
CCGCGGGGCGTGCTTTTCGCCGACGTTCTCGATGGTTCCCTCCGAGACGAGCCGCTGGAGGTGGCTGTAGGAGAATCCCCCGAGGGCCGACGCCTCCTCCAGCGTTACCGCCTCGACGAAGGAGTTTCGCTCCTCGAAATGGCGGATGCCGAGATTGTTGTACTGCATGCCGACCAGCATGCGGGCGATGTTGTTGGTGCTGGTGAAGCGCAGCGGGAAGGAGCCGGTGAGGTATGTCTTGGCGTCCCTCAATTCCTCTTCGCTGGCGCCCTCGTCGCGCATGCGCGCCCATTCCGCGCGAATGACATCGATCGATTCGCCGACCCGCCCGTTGGCGGTGGACACGCCGCCCGAATAGATGCCGGCGGCGCTTAGCGGCGTCAGGTAGCTGTAGACCGAATAGGCCAGGCCGCGTTTCTCGCGCACTTCCTCGTAAAGCCGCGAGGCGAAACCGCCGCCGCCGAGGATGTAGTTCATGGTGTAGGCGGCGTACCAGTCGGGATCCTTCCGCCTGATGCCGCCATGGCCGAACAGCACCACGCTTTGCGGCACGTCGCTCTCGACGACGAAAATCTGGCCGGCCGCCCGCGGCTCGGGCTCGTCGAGGGTGAAGGGTTTGCCCTTGGCCGGCAGGCCACCGAAGGCGCGGTCCAGCAGGGGGGCCAGTTCCTCGGGCGTGATGTCGCCGACCACGCCGACGATCAGTTGGTCGCGGGCGAAACGTTCCGCGACCAGCCGGCGCATGTCGTCGGCCGCGATCGCGGCGATCGTCCCGGTCGTGCCTTCCGACGGCAGGCCATAGGGATGGTCCGGGAATACCGCCTTCCACCAGACCCGCCCGGCGATTTTCCTGGGGTCGGTGGACTGGCGCGCCAGCACGGCCAGAATTTGCTGGCGGATGCGCTCCACCGCATCCTCGTCGAAGCGCGGTTTGGTCAGCGCCAGGGCCAACAGGTCGACCGCCTCGTCGCGCGTGGTGTTCAGGGTCTTGAGGCTGCCCCGGATGGTGTCCATCCCGGCCGCGAATCTGATCGAGACCGCCAGGTCGCTAAGCTTGCGCTGGAAGGCCTGGCTGTCCATGTCGCCCGCGCCCTCGTCCAGCAGGCTGGTGGTCATGTCCGCCAGCCCGGTCTTGCCGCCCGGGTCCAGCGCCGCCCCGCCGCGGAAGGAAAACTCGATGGAAACCAGCGGCACCATGCTGTCGCGCACCAGCCAGGCGACGATACCGCCGGGGCTTTCGACGCGCTCGACCGTCACCGCCGCCGCCGGGCGCGGCGCGATCACCGCGACAACCGCGAGCATCAGGAAGAAGGCGGGCAGGGTGGCTCGAACCAGTCTCGCCATCACCCGTCTCCCTTTTCGGTTTTGGGCAGCAGCAGCGTCGTCATGGAGGCGTCGCCCGACAGCACCGCCCGCGCCGCCGCGTTGACGGCCTCGGCGGTGACCGTGCCGATCCGCTCGGGCCAGGCCTCTATATCCTCGACGCTCATGCCGATCACCAGGCTGCCGCCCATCACCTGGGCCGGCGCCTGCAGCGAATCGCGGGCATAGATCGCCTCGGCCTGCAGCCGCGCGATGGAGCGTTGCACTTCGTCCTCGCTCACGCCGTCGCGCAGCAGCTTTTCGATCTCCGTCTCGATGGCCGCCTCGACCGGCCCCAGCTCCCCACCGGGCAGCGGCGTTCCGTAGAAGCCGAAGCTGGACGGCCCGCGTGACGTGGGGTTGTACCAGGCGCCCGCGCCGGCGGCGGCTTTCTGCTCGACTACGAGGCTGCGGTAGATACGGCTGGTGGTCCCGCCGCCGAGGATGTCGGCCAGCACCTCCAGCGGATAGGCATGTTCGGTTTCGCCATAAACATAACCGGGCGCGCGATAGCGCCGCGACCAGCTTGGCTGGCGCACTTGCGGGTCGGCGAGCGTGATGCGCTGTGCGACCGCGGCCGGGGGCTCGCGCCATTCGATCCGGGCCGGCAATTCGCGTGCCGGTATGGCGCCATAATACTTTTCGGCCAGCGGGCGGACCTGATCGACCGTGACATCGCCGACGACCACCAGGATGGCGTTGTTGGGTGCGTACCAGGAGCGGTAGTAATCCAACAGGTTCTCGCGGGTCAGCGCCTGGATCTCGTGGTCCCAGCCGATCACCGGATTGCCATAGGGATGGTTCATGAAAAAGGCGGCCGTGGCTTGCTCGTTCAGCCGGCTGCCGGGTTCGTTGCCGATCCGCGATCGCCGCTCTTCGCGCACCACTTCGCGCTCGGTGTCGATATCGTCCTGCGACAGGATCAGGTTGATCATCCGGTCGGCTTCCAGCTCCATCATCAGCGCCAGCCGGTCAGCGGCGACGGACTGGTAATAGCCGGTGAAATCCTGGCTGGTGAAGGCGTTCTCTTGCCCGCCATTGCGCGCGACGATATCGGAGAACACGCCGTCGGGGTTCGCCTCCGTCCCCTTGAACATCAGATGTTCCAGCAGATGCGCGGCGCCGGTGCGGCCCGGCGCCTGGTCCATGGCGCCCGCCCGGTACCAGACCATATGGGTGACGACCGGCGCGCGGTGGTTGCTGACCACCACCACCTGCATGCCGTTATCCAGCGTAAAGCTGTCGGGCGAGAAGACCTTGGCCAGAAGCGGCGACGGGAAGAGAACAATAGCGGCAACCGCGGCCAGGGCGACGGCGCGGAAACCCGCGGAGATGGACGGCGTCATGCGTACCTCGAGTCGAAGGGATCGAAGAAGAATTGCCCGATGTTATGAAATGGGGTGCGCAGCCGGAACTGCAAGGCCAACCCCGGTACTCAGAATCCAGCTCTCAGAACAGGCTGCTGATACCGCTCTTCTTGCGGGCGATTACCGGCGCCGTGCCGGCATTCGCCGGTTTGCCCAGCGCGTCGTTCTCACGCAGCCTGCGGGATTCGGCGTTGGCGTCCAACGCCGTGCCGGCCGGCTCCGGATCCATCCAGAACAGCACCATATGCAGGAATTTCTCCTGCTCAAGTGCAAACTGGGCCGATTCCGCGTTCACCTTGCGCCTGATATCGGGCTCGACGCCGTAATAGGCGGTCACCCGCTGGGCCAGCGCGGCCTCGCCCGTGCTGGGCCGGCTCTGCGCGCCGTAACGGATGGGAATGCCCGGCGTGCCGTACTGGGGCGTCGGCGGCGTAGCGGTCTGGGGAT
>DAOVHN010000584.1 GCA_030671915.1 Pseudomonadota bacterium | reverse complement strand
TATCGGCCATTCGCTCTTACCTCGGAATGATTCAGTCAAACACAAAAGCGCGCGGGCCGGATGTCCCGCACGTGTGATAACCTTGTCCTCCCTGAAATCACCGATGCCGACATAGCATGGATTTGATGTACTTTTCCAGTGCTGCCGTGCGATAAAATCACGAAATACCGAGGATCGCGATTCTTGCCGGCCACCCCGAACGATATTCGCCCGCTTGCCGTTTTCGCCGCGCCGGGATTGGTCCTGTCTCTGGCCGGCTGCGTGGCCACTGGGAATGCCGGACACGAAAATCTGCCGTCGCTGTCGTTTGCATCGCAGGCGGAGGCCGCATCGTTTGGTCCGGCCGCCAGGCAGGTCGCGCAGACCTTCGTGACGGTTACGCTTATCAGTCCGCCCGATGCAGGGCGGAGAACGATGCGCGAGCCGGCCTATGCTCCGGTCATCCAGTCCGCCAGCGGATGGGTCGCCGACAGTCGGGGATATATCGTGACGGCGGCGCATATTGCGCGCGACGTCAGGTACGGGACCATCGTTCGCAACCTGCAAGGACAGGAATATCCGGCACGCATCGTCGCCGTCGCGGCCGACCGGGAGCTTGCCCTTCTGCAAACGGAATTTCCGATGGACGGGGCGCCGGCGGTGTTCGCGCCACCGCATGGACCACGCCCGGGCGATCCGGTCTTCGCCGTCGGTGCGCCGGATGGCCGTCCCGGTGTCGTTGCAGCGGGACGGGTGATGGATCCCGAATTTGCCCCGGATATCCGGTACGGGCGATATCGCATGCCACGCGCGATCCGTCTGGCCGTGAACGTATCCCCCGGCTATTCCGGCGGACCGCTGTTCGACCGCCACGGCAGGCTCGTGGGTATGATCGCCGGTTTCCTGATCGCGTCCGACGGTACCGGACGCGGTGTCGGATTTGCGATACCGTCCGATGACATACGAGAGTGGCTTGCCAGGACAATCAGATGAGTTCCTGAGCCTCCCACAGTGCGCCGAGATAGTCGCGATACCGGCGCCAGCGCCCGACCGACGACGCATAGAGGGGTTGGCGGACCTGCCAGAAGCTGGCGGTCTTTACGTCGGCTTTGTGAGTGTGGAAATCGAGACATCGATCGTCCCAGTTCAGCCCGCAATTTTTTACGATGCGGCGACTCTGATTTTCCAGATCCGCAACGACGTCCTCGTACCGCACGTCCATGATCTGCAACGGCAGGACCTCCCGCCAATGCGCCATCAAGCGCTCGTAGGCCTGCCACGCCACCGCGAAGGCGGCGGGGTCGTATGTAAACCGGAGTCCGTTCGCGAAGTTCGTCAGATAACAGGAAACGGCGACATCGAACCTGTCGCGTCGGCAGTGGATTACGCGGGCGTTCGGGAACATAACGGCGATCAGGCCCAGCCGCAGGAAATTACCAAGCATCTTGTCGGTTACGCGCAGTACAGTCGCATCCGTTTCCGGCAGACTGTGAAGATAGGACTGCGCGAGGCCTTCCACCGTCCGACCGTCGATATCGGCCAGACATTCCGGAAAGGCGCCGCCGTTGGTTAATTCCGGCAGGCGGCGGACGATCCGCCTGAGCGCATCGTGCTCGCCGGCGGCTGCGACCCCGGGATGGCTGGCGAGGATGCGCTCGACGAGCGTCGAGCCAGACCTGGGCATGCCGACGATGAAGACCGGGCGCTCGCTGACGCTGCCCCAGTTGCGCCGCTCATCGAAGAAGGGCTTATCGAAGGTCCGGATCAGGCGATCGATGTAGGAAAGATGGGCTTCCGCGTTGAAGGGAAGGATGTCTGCCCTGATCCTGTTCGCCTGCCTGTATTCGGCGCAGGCGGCGCGCACCTTGTCCCGCCGGTCGAGCGCGCGTGCAAGGGCGAAACGAAGAGTCGCTTCGGCGGCAGGTTTAAGAGAACCTTGATCCAGCAGCCCTTTCATCCGGTAGAGTTCCTCGCCGGTTACGTCCGCGCTGTCGTTCATGGACAGGCTGTACCATGCGTCGGCGAGCGACGGTTGTAGTTCTATGGCGCGACGATGACTGCTGGCTGCCTCGTCGAACCGTCCAAGATTTTGTAAGGTTACACCGAGATTGTAATGCGCCGCCGCAAGAGCCGGATCGACGTTGACCGCGGCCCTGTAACGCCGCTCGGCCCCGCGGCCGTCGCCGAGCGACTCGAGGCAGCGGCCCAGATCGCACAGATATTCGGCGTCGCCGGGCTGCGCCCGAACCGCGGCTTCAAGGGCCTTGCAGGCTTCCCGGTTTTCGCCCGCCTCCATAAGGGCGGTGCCGAGGCGATGGAGCACATGCGGGGTTCCGGGCGCCAGATCG
>DAOVHN010000350.1 GCA_030671915.1 Pseudomonadota bacterium | reverse complement strand
GGCGTGCGGCCGGCAAGGATCGGATATTCCTTCCAGGCGATGCGCAAATTCGGGTCGTCCTTCTCAATCTCGCGCATATAGGAAAACGCCCGCTTGCAGAAGCTGCAGTTGTAATCGAAGAACTCGATCAGCGTAACGTCGCCTTCAGGATTGCCGGTCACCGGCGTTATCGGGTGGCGTTCCAGCTTTTCCTTGTGCGCCGTCATTGCCAGCGCCGCGTTCTCGCGTTCCTGCTGAATCTGCTGGGCGCGCAGCTTGTCGGATACTTCGAGCAGCACTTCAGGGTTTTCAACCAGATATTCGCGGATGAATTCCGGGTTTTCCTTCAGGTATTCACCGATGATCTTCTCGATTTCTGCCTTCTGCGCATCGTCGAATTCCTGCGCCGAGGCAGGCAGGCCCGCCAGCATCAGCATCGTGCCTACCGCCACGATCCGCAGAGCGAACTGTAAAAATAACTTCATCGAAAATTTCCCTCTTTATCCGCCTTGCCGGCTCCGAAGCCGCGCAAACTAACAGATGTCATGCGCTGGCGCGAGTTGACATGCACGGAAATTTACCGGCTGTCACGATAAATTTATTTCCCGCCTGGCCCTTCAGCCGGGCTTGTCCAGCCCCTCCAGCAGATACTGGATGTCCAGCGCGCGTGAATGCATGGGCCATCCCGGCGGCAGCAGTTCCAGCGCCTTGGCCACATTGCGCTTAACGCCATCGCGGTCGTGCAGCAGCATCGCCTCCTCGGCCAACGCGTAGGCCGCGGCCCCGAATTCCTCCAGCCGGCCGTAGCCCGTCGCCAGCAGCCGCCATGCCCGGGGCATGCGCTGCTCGAACTGGGTCGCCTGGGTCAACTGGTCGACGGCCTCGCGGGCGGTATCCGGGCCTTCCAGTTCCAGCAAGGCCTGCGCCAGGTTCATTCTCAACAGCGGTAGTCCGTTCGAAAGTTCGACCGAACGCCGGTAGGGATCGAGCGATTCGCGGATTCGACCCGCCTTCCACAGAACATAGCCCTTGGTTTCATGAAAAAAGGCGTCATTGGGCTTTTCGCCGATGAGGATATCCATGAGCACCACGGCCTCGTCAGTGCGGTGCAGCTTCTCCAGCGCATGGACTCGCGCATAGCGCGCCTCGATACCGGTATCGTTGGCCTTGTAGTGGGTCAGCGTACGTTCCGGGGGGTCTATATAACCGTTCAGCTTGCCCCGCATGCGGCGGTGCAGATAATCCAGCAGATCATCGGGATCCATATCGGAATAGCTGGACTGATCTACATGGGTTCGCACCGTGGCCAGCCGTTCCTGGCTCAGCGGATGGGTGCGAAGATAAGGATCCTGGCGCCCGGCGGCGAGCACTTCCTGGCTCTGCAGTTTATTGAGAATGTCCATCAGCCCGCGCGCCGATTGCCCGGTCTGGTCAAGATAGCGCAGCGCGGCCTGATCGGCCTGGCTTTCCATGCTGCGATTGTAGTGCAGGAAAGACCCGGTCGCCGCCGACTGGCCCATGGTGGCGCCGGCGATCAGGGCTTCGGGATTGCCGCTTACACCGGCGGCCACGGCGCCCAGCACCAGCGCGATGACGGATTGGGCGCTGGCGTTGCGCAGGTTTTCCTGCATCTGCGCCAGATGGCCGCCCGCGATATGGCCGGTCTCATGCGCCAGTACGCCGATGACGCCATTTGCATCCTTGGCATTGCGCAGCAGGCCTGTATTAATGAATATACGCTGCCCGCCGGCGACGAAGGCGTTCAGCCGGTCGTCGAGAACAAGATGAACCGAAAGCGCTCCGGGTTCCAGCCCGGCCGCTTCTAACACTGGCTTCGCGAAAACTCGGATGGTATTTTCGATTTCCGCATCGCGAATCAGCGATATCTTTTCGGAACCTTGGGCAATAGAACCGGCGGGCGCGGCGAGCAGCGCCAGAGCCAAGGCAACAAATGAGGAAGCGATCAGGCGTATGGGCTTCAACGAATCATCTTTCCGTTACAACAACAGACTAACCTGCCCCGCGCGCTGGCGCAATTGTGCAGCAGCTATTGCCGCAGCGACACTTCTGCTCGCGGGATGCGCATCCAGTGAAATAGAAAAGGTGCTGCCGGGCGGCTTTTTCAAGGGGGCGGCCGTTGCCGACGAGCCGCGGGCAGCCCTTGCGGCCATGGAAATGCTGGCCCAGGGCGGTTCGGCGGCGGACGCCGCGGTCGCGGCGTATTTCACCCTGGCGGTAACCTATCCCTCGGCGGCCAGCCTCGGCGGTGGCGGCGTCTGCATGGTCGCCGACTGGGACCAGGGACAGGTGTTTGCACTCGATTTCGTCGCCCCCAGATCATCGGCGACCGACGCTTACAGGGCGACCGCGGTGCCGGCCAATGTACGCGGCATGGCGGCGCTGCATGCCCGGTACGGCTATCTGGACTGGCGCACCTTACTGGCGCCGGCCGAACAGATCGCCCGGTTCGGCGAACCCCTTACCAGGGCTTCCTCCGCGGCCTATGCCGCCGGTGGCGAAGCGCTTCTGCCGCAAACCGAAGCCCGGGGAATTTTCGCGCCGCGCGGCGCCTTGCCGGTCGAGGGACAGGCCGTGCCGCAACCCGATCTCGCCGACGTGCTGGCCGCGCTCAGGCTTAACGGCGCGGGGTCCATGTACAAGGGGCCGCTGGGCGAAAAGCTTGTGCAGGCGGTTCAGCAGGCCGGTGGTTCGCTTGTTCGCCAGGATCTGTGGAATTTCAAGCCGATCTGGCAGCCGGTAACAGGCGTGCGGTACGGCAATGACCGGGTCTATTTTGCGCCACCGCCCGCAGGCGGTGGCCTGGTGGCCGGGCAGATGTGGCAGATGATGGCGGGCGGCAAGCGCTACGCCGGGGCAGACAAGGACGAGAGATATCATTTACTGGCGGAATCGGCTCGCATAGCGTTTGCCGGGCGCGCGCGTTGGCTGGCCGACGACGGCACGAATATCCAGCCGTTCGATCTTTTGTCCAAGGAAGCGGCGGACAGGAATATGGCGAACTACAGCCCGGCTGCCGCGGGTGACGCCGGCGTCGCAGACAACGGCCCGCCGCGTCAATCGGCGGCGCCGGCCGCCACCGGAGTGGTGGCGATGGATTATCTCGGCGGCGCCGTAGCCTGCAGCTTCACCGCCTATCGGCCCTTTGGAACGGGCTGGGCCGCGCCTGGCACGGGCATATTGTTGGCGCCCTCGCCGCAGCCGGCGGACCGGAATCCGCTGTCGCTGGGCCCCGTCATGATCTTCAACCCGCAGGTGCGATCGATGAAGTTTGTCGCCACGGGGGGCGACGGGGCCGACGGGGCGACTGCACTGATCAACGTCGCGGCCGCTTCCGTGATCGGTGAACAACGGCTGGACAAGCAGATCGGCCGGCCCCGTGTTCACAATGCGGGCGGCGGCACGGTCTATCTGGAATCACGGGCCGGTGACGACGCCGTGGCGGCGCTCACCGGGCGCGGCCATTCGGTCTCGACCGTTAAGTCGCTGGGTCGGGTCAACGCTATCCATTGTCCGCCCGGCTATCCGGTGGATCCTGAAAAGACCTTGTGCTGGGCGGTCAGCGATCCGCGCGGCTACGGTCTCGCGACCTTCCCGGACTAGCTGGGAATGGCGCTCAAAACAGCAAAACGGGGCGAGATTCCCCCCTTCATCGTGATGGAGGTCATGCGCGCGGCCGCCGAGCGGGCGTCGTCGGGTGCGGGCGTGCTGCATATGGAAGTCGGACAACCGGGCACCGGCGCGCCGCAAGGCGTTATCGACGCGGCCCGCGTGGCGCTGGACCAACACCGTATCGGCTATACCG
>DAOVHN010000658.1 GCA_030671915.1 Pseudomonadota bacterium | reverse complement strand
CGTTCATGGACAGGCTGTACCATGCGTCGGCGAGCGACGGTTGCAACTCGATGGCGCGACGATGACTGCTGGCTGCCTCGTCGAACCGTCCAAGATTTTGTAAGGTTACACCGAAATTGTAATGCGCAGCCGCAAGAGCCGGATCGACGTTGACCGCCGCCCTGTAACGCCGCTCGGCCCCGCGGCCGTCGCCGAGCGACTCGAGGCAGCGGCCCAGATCGCACAGATATTCGGCGGCGCCGGGCTGCGCCCGAACCGCGGCTTCAAGGGCCTTGCAGGCTTCCCGGTTTTCGCCCGCCTCCATAAGGGCGGTGCCGAGGCGATGGAGCACATGCGGGGTTCCGGGCGCCAGATCGGCGGCACAACGGTAAACGACGATGGCGGGCTCGATCAGGTCCATCGATCGTTGAATTTCGGCCAGATTAT
Source organism: Pseudomonadota bacterium (assembly GCA_030671915.1). Lineage (GTDB taxonomy): Bacteria > Pseudomonadota > Alphaproteobacteria > UBA8366 > JADFVY01 > JADFVY01. Next base: position 1,500 of record DAOVHN010000658.1, on the reverse strand, counting down.
AGTGACTCTGAGCCTGTCCAGGTTGCAACGCGATGGCCCGGCGGACCAGGATCAACGCGCGTTCATTGTCGCCGAGCCGGTGCGCCGCGAGGCCGGCCAGATGAAGGGCGTCGGGGTTGTCCGGCCGGGCCACCAGGACGCCTTGGAACGCGTTCGCCGCCGCCGACAGGCGGCCGGCTTCCATATGTCTCAGCCCCGCGGCGAGGAAACGGGAAGGATCCGCGCGGGCCCCGTATTTCACTTGCCCCAATTTCTCGGCCCGCCGTCTCTGTTCGCGGTTCATAGCCATTCATATTCTCCTGCGATAACGAATGACGATAGAGAACGGGGCAGCCGCCCGAAGTCGGATGAAACGGCTGCCCCGCGGTCTCACGTCCGGCCCTCTTTAGTATGTGTACTGTGCGCCGAACTGGATGCGATTGGCGTCACCGTCCGTGCCGTCGTTGAAATCGACGGTGCCGTAGATGTATTCGATGCCGAAGCGGGCGTTGTCGACCGGCGACCACCACAGATTCGCGTGGACCGTGTCGATCGTCTCTGTATCCCCGGATTCGAAGGTGTCATCGAACTCGGTATGGCCCCAGACGAGCACCGACTTCCACTGGTCGTTCCATTGCAAATCAACGCCCGGCACGACGCTCCACATCGTCGGCGCGGTGATCTGACCGGTGCCGGTGTCGACGAACAGGTCGTTGGCATTGCCATTGATGAGATACCGGCCGATGCCTTCGCCTTAGGTGCCGTTGACGAACAGGTAGCTGTTGGCGACCGATAGTCCGAACGACGCATGCACGCCCCAGCCGGTTTCGCTCCCGCCGGAAGCCGCGCCAAGCGTGGCGTCCTGCTCCAGTTCCAGGCCCGGCCGGACCACGCCCGACAAGACGCCGGTCCACAGGTCGCTACTGTATTTGATCCGACCCGTGATGTCGGGGGAGGTATCAAGGCCGAAGCCGGGCTCGGAGGAAAAGGCGCCCGGGGTTACCGCACCTGCGTCGGTACGTCCGGAAACTTCGGCGTTTTCGACCGCGACGGAGATCTGCAGGCTGTCGACTGGCGTGAAGGTATAACGCAGTTGCACCTGTCGGACGAAAGGCATTCCCGCCGGGCCGAAGAAATCCACCGTATCGGCATAGGAATGCAGGCTCATGAAGTTCGTCCAGGTCTGGCCGACCAGCAGCCCGCCAAGCTGCCCGTATGCATGGCGCAGCCGGAACGTCGTCGAGTTCGAGAATTTCTCGTTGCCGCCGGCGCCCAGGAAATCGCCCTCGAGATGCGTCTTCAGGTCGCCCATCTCGGTCGGAGTCGATGTCTTGAACCAGAGGCGCGATTGCTTCGCGTGGGCCCGGAACGTCCCGTCACTGTCGACCGCGCCAGGCACGTCGGGGCTGATTGCACTGGCGGCGAAACTGTCGCCGAGATCCTCGTCGACATCATAGAACAGATCAGCCTTGATGTAGCCGCCAATACTCAGCGACGTTTTGGTGCCGGGTATCTTGAAGG
>DAOVHN010000334.1 GCA_030671915.1 Pseudomonadota bacterium | reverse complement strand
GCTTGCAGGTCGGGCCGATGGCGCCACGCACGGCGCGCAGCATGTCGAGGTCCGGGGTCTTGCGCGTCTCGCCCAGCATCGCGCCATGCAGCGAGACGTAAACGCCGTCCCAGCCGCCGCCGGCCAGGTCCGCCGTGGCCTCGCCGGTCACCTCATTGATCAGCAGGTCGGAGACGGGGCCGCCGGGCGGCGCGGCGGCGCAGCGCAGGAATTCACTCTCCCAGCCGGGATGCGCGTCGAGGAAATCGACGGCGGCGCCCATTTCCGTGCGGGTGCCGCGGCAAGCGGCGCGCGCGGCCTCTCCCTTGAGCCATTCGCACTGCTCGAAGGCCTCGCGGCCGGTCACGACCGGGTTGAAGGAATTCCCTTCATGGGAAAAACGCAGGATGGCGAGCCGGGGCATGCAATGCCTAGCGCAAAGCGGCGCTTTCGGCCGCTATCCCGGTGTCTTTCCTCTCGCGCAGATGGCCGCTCAGCCGGTATTCAACCTTCTTGAAGATATATAGGATGCCGTAGGTAACGATCAGATAGATGATGCCGGCGGTAATATAAATCTCGTAGATCGCGAAGCTGCGGGCGGCGATGACCCGGGCGACGCCGGTCAGATCCATCAGCGCGATAATGCTGACCAGCGAGGTTGCCTGGAACAGGAACACGACCTCGTTGCTGTAAGCCGGCAGCGCCAATCGGAAGGCCTTGGGCAGGATAATGCGCCGGTAAAGCCCCGACCCCGACATGCCGCAAGCGCGCGCCGCCTCGACCTCGCCATGGGGCACGGCCTGAATGGAGCCACGCAGAATCTCGGCGGTGTAGCCCGCGGTGTTCAGCGTCAGGGTCAGCACCGCGCAGAACCAGGCGTCGCGGAAGAAAACCCACAGACCCAGCGTTTGCAGCGCCTCGCTGAACTGGCCGCTGCCATAATAGATCAGGAATAACTGCACCAGCAGCGGCGTCCCCCGGAAATAAAGGATATAGCCATAGGCAGGCCCCCAGAGCAGCGGGTTTCTGGATACGCGCATCAGCGCCAGCGGGATCGCGCAAACCAGCCCGATCGCCACGCTGAGCGAGGTGATCTCGAGTGTCAGCACGGCGCCGTCGAACATGCGGGGGAGGCTGTCCCAGATGATTTCCATTGGTATCAGATCTCCCGCACGCCGCGCCGCGCCCAGGCCTCGATACGTTGCTGGCCGAGCATGGAGACGATGGTGATGGAGAGATAGATCAGCGATGCCGCGAAATAGAAGGTGAAGGGCAGCCGCAGCGCGCGCGCCGCGATATCGGAATTGCGCATCAGTTCCGGAAGCTGGATCACCGAGATCAGCGCGGTCGCCTTGATCAGCACCATCCACACATTACCCAGCCCCGGCAGCGCGAAGCGCCAGACCTGCGGTAGCAGGACACGCCGTACCATTTGCAGCCGGCTCATACCGGCGGCGTGGGCGGCCTCGATTTGCCCCTTGGGCACGGCCAGAATGGCGCCGCGGAAAACCTCGGTCGAGAAGGCCCCGTAAATGAAGCCCAGCGTCCCGACGCCGGCGACAAAGGGGTTGATGTCGATAATGATGTCGTAGCCGAACCCTTCCAGGGTGTTCTGGATCAGGGTCGGGGTTCCGTAATACACGATCAGCAACAACAGCAGTTCGGGAACGCCGCGGATCACGGTCGTATAGGTATTGGCGGTCATCCGGGCAGCCGGGTTGCGCGACAGCTTGCCCCAGGCGCCAATCAGACCCAGACACATCGCCACCGCCAATGCACATACCCCGACCAGCAGGGTAAGCTGCACACCGTCCCAGAGCATCCATCCATAGCCCTTGAGATCCAGCAAGGTGCGTATCCTCAATAAAAAAGGAAGCCGCCGCCAACAACCCGGCGGCGGCGACCGTTACTCAAATCGTAAACGGCTTACTTGCCGTAAACGTCGAAGTCGAAGTATTTGGCATTGATCTTCGCGTAGGTGCCATCGGCGCGGATCTTGTCGATCGCCGCGTTCAAGGCATTCAGCAGATCGCCTTCGCCCTTGCGAACCGCGATACCGGCGCCATCGCCGAACCATTTCGGATCGCTGAAATCGGGGCCGACGAACTCGAAATCCTTGCCCTCCGCGGTGCCCAGGAACCCGTCCATCACGGCAACGGAATCGGCGATGCCGGCGTCGGCGCGGCCGGACACGATGTCCAGATAGGCCTCGTCCTGCGTCGCATAGGATTTGACCGTGACGCTGCCGGCGTAATTGTCGTTGAGGAAATTCTCATGGGTCGTGGCGCGCTGCACCGCGATGATCTTGCCCTTCAGGCCTTCCGGGCTGATTTCCAGGCCGGAACCCTTCCTGGCGAAGAACTTGGCCGGCGTGTTGTAGTACTTGCCGGTGAAATCGACCTTCTTCTTGCGTTCCTCGGTGATCGACATGGAGGCGATGATGGCGTCGTATTTCTTGGCCAGCAGGCCGGGGATCATGCCGTCCCAGTCCTGCACCACGAATTCGCACTCAAACCCGGCCGCATCGCAAAGCGCGTTGGCGATATCGATGTCGAAGCCGACGAGCTTGCCGTCCTTGTCGATGGAATTGAACGGGGGGTAGGCGCCCTCCGTGCCGATCTTGACCTTCTGGCCGGCCTGCGCCGCGCCGGTCATAAGACTGACGGTCAGAACCGCCGCCATGATTGTCAGAATTTTCCGCATTTCGATCTCCTTGTTTTTTCCCGCGGGTGATAGCAACCCCGAATTTTCGGGGCTAGTCGTCTGTATTATTGCAAATGGCTCGCCAGGAATTGCCGCAGCCGTTCGGACCGTGGATTCCTCAGCACTTCGTCGGGTGGGCCTTCCTCTTCGATCCTGCCTTCATGCAGGAACACGGCATGGGAAGAAACATCCCGCGCGAAACCCATTTCGTGGGTAACGAGGATCATCGTCCGCCCCTCTTCCGCAAGCTGGCGCATGACGCGCAGCACCTCGCCCACCAGTTCGGGGTCGAGCGACGAGGTCGGCTCGTCGAACAGCATCACATCGGGCTCCATGGCCAGCGCGCGGGCGATGCCGACGCGCTGCTGCTGGCCGCCGGAAAGATGCGCCGGGTAATAGTCGATCTTGTCCAGGATGCCGACCTTGTCGAGAATCTGCCTGGCCTTGTCGACGGCCTCGGCCTTCGGCACTTTCTGCACATGGACCGGGGCTTCTATGACATTCTCCAGCACCGTCATATGGGACCACAGATTGAATTGCTGGAACACCATGGCCACGCGCGACCGGATGCGCGCCACCTGCTTCTGGTCGGCCGGCACGATCTCGCCGCGGCGGTTGCGCGTCATGCGGATCAGCTCGCCACCGACATAGACCCGGCCGTCATCGGGCATTTCAAGCAGGTTGATGCAGCGCAGGAACGTACTCTTGCCGGAGCCGCTGGCGCCCAGCATGGCGATAACGTCGCCCTCATGCGCGGTCAGCGAGACGCCTTTCAGCACCTCAAGGCTGCCGAAACTCTTGTGCACATCCTCGGCCAGAAGCGCGGGGACCGGCTGCGCCGCCGGATCGGGCGCCACGCTCATTCGAATTCCCTGTTCATTCGTTTTTCCTTCTTATCCGTCAGACGGTAGCGAAAAATCCCCTGCTTTCAAAGCGCAAAATGATTCCACCACGGCACAGGCTCCGGTGTTGCATCGATGCGGCTTTACAGACAGAGGGCCGCTTCGCTAGCCTTGCCGGAACACCAGGAGGTGCCACGTGGGCGAAACTTACGATGCCGTTATCGTCGGCGGCGGGCATAACGGGTTGACGGCGGCGGCCTATCTGGCGCGGGCCGGGTTGACGGTCAACGTGCTGGAGCGCCGGGACATCGTCGGCGGCGCCGCGGTGACCGAGGAGTTCCATCCCGGTTACCGCACTTCCACCGCGTCCTATGTGGTGAGCCTGTTACGGCCGGAAGTAGTGCGGGAGCT
>DAOVHN010000363.1 GCA_030671915.1 Pseudomonadota bacterium | reverse complement strand
CCAGAGCTGACGCCCGTCGGGCCGGGCCACCGCGAAAACCGGCTGGCCGTATACCGGGATGCGACCGGCTTCCCGCCAATTGTTCATATCCAGCAGCAGCACTTCATGGCGGCCGACGGCGGGCAGCGCGGCGAGATTGCCGGCTACCGCCCAGCCTTCAAGATGCGGCATCTTGTAGACCGGCAAGGCTTCCTCGCCGCGGCCGTAGCCGTCAAGGATGCGCCGCATGCCGGCCTGCGGGTTCCACATGTCCAGCAGCGACAGGCCGTCCTCGCCGAACAGACCGGCGATGTAGTAACGGCCGTTGCCGGTAATCAGCGCATCGTATGGCAGCGCGCCGATGCCGGTGAATTTAGTCAACTTCGGCGCGGTGGGATCGGACATGTCGGCGATCCAGGTTTCGCCCGCATCATAGAGCGTGAAGACGAAGCGGTTTCCCGGCGCGTCCACCAGCCCGATGACCTTCGAAGTCGAACCGTCGGCGGCCGTTGCGGGGATATCGGCAACCTGCTCCAGGGTTTCCGCATCGAACACCCGCACGCCGCCGGGCTCGTAATTGGCGACGGCGACGAGGCGACCGTCTTGCGAGATGGCGCCGCCGACGCTGTTGCCGCCCTGGATGACACGGTTGACGACCTTGCCGGCCAGGATATCCACTTTGGTCAACCCGCCATCGCGGCCAAATACATAGGCGTATCGTTCGTCGCGCGAAAAGACGACCGAGGCGTGGGAGGTATCACCCAGTCCGGATACGCGGGACAAAATCGTGTTCGACGTGGTCTCGATCACGACGAGGCTTCCCGCGGCCCGCTCGATGATCACGCCCATATCGCCTGTCCCACGCGCCGGGGTCTGGGCGCAGCCGGCCAGAAGGGCGGCCGACAGGGCTATCAGGCAGAGGAGAATGGTTGCGCGGACGGGTCTCGAAGTCATTTAGCGCCCTTCCCGCTACGCAACTGGCGAACCAGCCAGAAAGCCTCATCCTCCGATATTTCGAACTCCCATGGCCCCATCGGGGTGCCGGGACGGCCCTGCAGTATGGCGTCGACCAGCCCCTCGTCCGGTTTGTCGGCAATATCCCGGGGCAACAGCGACGGCCCCAGTCCGCCCTTCCTGGTCAGACCGTGACAGGAGCCGCAATCCTGCTCAAGCAGGTAAAGCAGTTCCTTCTGACGCGGCGTTGCCGGATCGCCCGCGACCGCGGGCAATGACCAGACCATGGCCATCATGGCGGCCAACATAAGCCTAAGCATGGCCGGCCTCGCGAATGAAGGCCGCGAAATCGGCGGTGATGTCGGCGGGGCGGTTACCCCTATCCTTCGCGAATGCCGCGACCCGGCCGATAACGACCAGGGCCGGCGGGGTCAGGCCCGCCTCATCGACACGCCGCGGCAGGTCCGCCAGCGTTCCGGTACAAAGTTGCTGGCCGGGCATGGTTCCGCCGCGAACAGCCGCGGCGGGTGTGTCGGGCGACAGGCCTGCTTCGATCAGCCGTTCGCTGATTTCCGGCAGGTTGGCCAGCGCCATATAGAGAACGAGGGTCGTGTCGGGATCGGCGAGGCTCTTCCAGTTCAGGCCCAGCGGTTCGTCGCCACACCGATGCCCGGTCACCAGCCGCACGCTGGTGGCCATGCCGCGATGGGTCAGCGGCACGCCGACCTCGGCCAGGCAGCCGGAGGCCGCAGTAATGCCGGGAATCATCTCGTAGGGAATTCCGTGACTGCGAAGTTCCTCCGCCTCTTCACTACCGCGTCCGAAGATGAAGGGATCGCCGCCCTTCAGGCGTACCACCGTCCGCCCCGGGCCGGCGAGGCCAACCAGCAGTGCATTGATGCGGTGCTGCGGCACCGGATGGCAGCCGCTTTCCTTGCCTACAAATATACGCTGTGCTTCGGCCGGCGCGAGTTCGAGGATATCTTCCCCGACCAGCCGGTCGTAGACCAGTATATCGGCTTGCTGAATGGCGCGTAGCGCCTTGACTGTGAGCAGTTCCGGATCGCCGGGTCCAGCGCCCACCAGATATACCTGTGCTGTCTCAAACCTGTCGGACATCAGCGAGCCTTGGTATTATGGTTTGTCCATTAAATCATATAAACCAGATCAAATTCAAAGGAAGAGAGGACGGGGCCGCGCGGGCCCCGCCCCTTTCCCTAGGCTTAGTATACGTCGTGTTGTGTGTTGTAGACGTTGAATTTGCCGGTCGGGGTCACAAGGCGCTTGTCCTTGATCACCGCTTTCAGCTTCCGGGTCGCGTCATCGATGACGACGATCGCCGATTCCTGCGTCTTGCCATTCCACACCGAGAACCAGATCTCCGTGCCTTCCTTGTTGTATTCACCCTGGACAACACGGCGCACGCCCTCGGTGATGCCCGACATCTCGCCGATCGGGATGGTCACATATCCCTTGTCGAGATTGTTGATGTCGAACACGGCGACGGACGATGCGAGTTCGGCTTCCGGGTTAAGCGGCGTATCGACCCACAGGTTCTTGGACTTTGGATGGGTCTTGATGAACAGCGATCCGCCGCCCTGGCCCTCAAGCGACTGCACGACCTTCCAGGCGTTACCCTTGTGCTTGACCGGATCGGTGCCGATCAGCGCAATGGTCTCGTCGCCGAGATGGCTGGTCGCCCAGACCGGACCGAATTTCGGATGCACGAAGTTCGCGCCACGGCCCGGGTGCGGGGTCGCGCCGGTCTCGATCAGCGCCACCAGCTTGTCTTCCTTGGTGTCGATAACCGCCACCGTGTTGCGGGCGTTGGCGGCGACCAGGAAATAGCGGCCGGTCGAGTCGAAGCCGCCGTCATGCAGGAAGCGTTCGGCCTCGATATCCGTCACTTTCAGGTTCTTCAGGTCGGAATAGTCGACCATCAGGACATGACCGGTTTCCTTGACGGTGACGATGAACTCGGGCCGGTAGTGCGAGGCGACGATCGAGGCCACGCGCGGCTCCGGATGGTATTCCTGGGTATCCCAGGTCATGCCGCGGGTGGAGACGATTTTCTTAGGCTCCAGCGTGCCGCCATCCATGATGGTGTACTGGGGCGGCCAGTAGGAACCGGCGATCGCATATTTGTCTTCCCAGCCCTTGAACTTCGACGTTTCGACCGAGCGGGCCTCCATGCCGACCTTGACTTCAGCCACGTTCTGCGGCGGATCCATAAAGAGATCGATCAGGTTGATCTTGGCGTCGCGGCCGATCACATAGAGATAACGGCCGGATGCCGACACGCGGGAGATATGCACTGCGTAGCCCGTATCGACGATCGTGACGATCTTCTTCGATTTGCCGTCGATAAGGGCAACCTGCCCGGCATCGCGCAACGTGACCGAGAACAGATTGTCCAAGTCCAGCTTGTTAGCCTGTTTCTTCGGCCGCTTGTCGACCGGGACGATAACCTTCCAGGAGGACTTCATTTCTTCCATTCCCCATTCCGGGGGACTGGCCGGTTCGTTGAGCAGGTAGGCGGTCATCAGGTCGATCTGGGCCTCGGTCAAGTCGCCGGACGTGCCCCAGTTGGGCATGCCCGCCGGCGAACCGTAGGTGATGAAGGTTTTGATATACTCGGCGCCCAGTTCCATGGTTACGTCGGTGGTCAGTGGCTTGCCGGTCGCGCCCTTGCGCAACACACCATGGCAGCCGGAGCAACGCTCGAAATAAAGCTTGTTGGCCTGGCTGAACTG